>JAWXBD010000138.1:0-23956 GCA_034439815.1 Phycisphaerae bacterium | reverse complement strand
CATGAAGGCTCTACGTGTTCTTGTTGAGCTTTCGGATAGGAGCGCTTGCCGGGAACCGTGCATCGTGGGATCATCCGCACCGACGATGGATCGCCAACGACCCGCTCTTCGGCCCATGGATGGGCAGAACCGGAACTACTCTCTGCGACTGGCCGGACTGCAGCGGCATGCCTCCTCAGGCACCGCTGTGGAGGAACCAAGCGCGCAGCAGGTAGAGCTCCTGCAAGAACCAGATGCGGGCGCCCACGCTGAACTTGCTGGTGACCGTGTTGGGAACAGCGTGCCGGCTGGGACTGGGTCGGGAGTCGCCGATCCAACCAACCACATGCGGATCGATGCGTTCGCCGCTATTGCCGCCGGGCTCGACCCGGATCTCCGCTGCCTCTTTGACGAGGCGGTGGCGACACTTCACTCGCTGAAGGCCGGCCGAGAACAGGTCGAGTCCAAGCTCCGCGAAACCGGTCGCGCCGACGCGATGCGCACGGTGACAGGGCTGACGGCGATGGATATCGCGATCGAGCGCACCGCGACCATCATCCGCACGCTTGGCGAGATGAAGACTGGTTGCGGCGCGGGCTCGTTGTAGCGCGGGCCTCAGTCCAGTTTTTCACTCTCGATGTTTGCAGCCTCGCCGGAGAGCTTTTTCTCCGCGTACCGCCGCACCCAGTTGTCCCACGACTTACCGGCCGCGGTGTCTTTGCCGCTAAACGCGATCGACGTGATCTCGTCGTACGCGATCGTGACCTTCTCGTCGCCGCATGGGCTCTGCGACGCAGCGGGCAGCACGCGGACGAAGGACGTTGCGAGGGTGGACCCTTGGCGCCGATCGAACAGATAACCCTCAACACTCCTGCCATCCTTCGTCGTGATTGTCACGTCGCCGCGATAGTCGCAGGCCTCGTCGAGCGCCCGCCGCAGCTCATCGGGCTGGGCATCGTTGATCACGGCGCCTTGCGTGAAGCTGGTGTGATCGGCTGACGAAGCAAACTTCTGTTTCGTTTCCTGGGGCATCCTGTGTTCCTATCCGAGCCGGAGCTCGCGCCCGGACATCGGATCGAGCAGCTTCCAGTGCGTGCGATGCGCAATGGCGCGAATGACGTCCCAGCCGACATCCTCATCTGTGAGCTTCATGAGCATCTGCGTCACCGGATCGAGTCCCGGCGGAAGCTCGATCTCAATGCCCGGTCCGTAGAGGATGTCTTCACCTTCCAGCTGCGGTCCCGTGTTGAGGGAGTGAAGCGTCGCGAGGATCTCTCGACGAGAACCGATCGGTGCCATGCCTCCGCTCGACGGTGGGGCGGAGGGAGAAAGAACGACGAGGCTGCGCGGCATGAGGGGAAAAGGTCGGCAGTGTAAGGGTGAAGTCGTTCCGGCGCGCGGACTCGGTTTTTTTTAGCGTCCGTAGCGCTGGCGCGCTTCGGCGTCGGCACGCAGCCGACGGTTCACGCGCGGTGGAGCGCTCAAACACCTCTAGGCCTTTTCGTGCTGCGCGATGAGTTCGGCGGCTTTCACCACGAGCCGCTGCAGCGGCACCGGCTTCAGAAAGTACGCTCCGATGCCGAGGCTTTCGGCATACGCCTGATGCCTGCGCCCCTGGTTGGCCGTGACCATGATGACGGGGGGCGGCGCCTCCAGTTCCTGCAGCTTCTCCATCACCAGAAACCCCGACACCTTTGGCAGCATCATGTCGAGGACGATCAGATCGGGCCGCTCTTCGTGAATGGCGCTGACGGCGGCGCTGCCATCGGGTGCCGTCCGCGTGATTGCGCCCGCCGATCGCAGGGCCAACTCGATCGAACCCAGAATGTCCGGATCGTCGTCGACGATGAGGATGCGGCGGTCGGCAAGTGGATTGGCCATATCCAGCAGGATACGAGGATGCACCGGCACCGATCACAACGGCTTTTCGAGTTCCTGCAGCAGCGCCTCGTCCATCCAGGGCAGGCTGCGCAGTTTGCTCCGCATCCGCTCCGGCATCGGGTCGCCAGCGCGCTCGTGACGCGGGCGGCTCTTCCAGCGGCGATGAACCCATAGGTACTGCTCCGGAGCGCGGCGGATCATGGTCTCGATCGCCCGGTTGTAACGGGCGGTGATGTAGTACAGCGGATCGTCGTGTGCCTCCCAGTCGGCGGGGCGGATGATGTCGATCGTCTCAACCGTGTAGCGAAACCGGTGACCCACGCGCCGCGCCAGGCCGGCCACGATCGGGATGCGATATCGCATGGCGAGAAGACCGATTGACTTATAGCTGGACGCCAGGCGGTTGAAGAACGGAACGAAGACGCCGTCGTCGCCGGCGTTCTGATCGGCGATGAACGCGATCTTGCCGCCGCTTTCGATGATGCGCTGCAGCTCGTCGGACGCTCCCCACTTCGTGAGCACCTTCAGGCCGCTTGCCTCACGAGTCTGCAGCAGCCACTTGTAGACGAGCGGATTGTCGAGCGGCCGCGCGATCGCCGTCATACGGAATCCGATCAGCGCGAGGAAGTAGCCGAGGAACTCCCAGTTGCCGACGTGTCCGGTGAGAAAGATGCATGGCTCGTTGCTGATGAGCAGGTCGAGCGCCTCGCCGAAATCGTTGAGCTCTGCGTAGTCGGGCCACGACCATTCATGCACGATCTTCGGCATGACGATCGCATCGACGAGAAACAGCGCGAACATGTTCCGCACGCTCTCAAGCGCAATCCGATCGATGTCAGTTCGAGCAAGTCCGGGGAAGCAGCGCGCGATGTTGGCGCTGGCCCGCGCGAGACGCCTGCCGCTGCAGCGCGCATAGACCGTGGCGAGCGCCCGCGCCGTCTGGATCGACTGATCCGGCGGATACGGCTCCATCAGTCCGCACGTCGCGCGGAGCGCGAGATACTGCGCCCAATACTGTGCCCACTGCGTGAGAGAGGTCATGGCAAGACGGTGGGGCGACGTGGCTGGCGGGGAATTGCGCCGGCGAGCGAAAACGAGGCTTGAAGCGTAACGAAGCACCCCTGAAAGCTCTTCGGCCTTCAGGGGTGCACGAAATGTCTTCGCTCACGGAGGCCCGGCGCTGCCGCAATCAAGCCCTCGCAGCAGTCAGCGACCGCTGACTGTTCCCGTGAGCACTTGGAAACGGTTCCAGTTCAGCACGGGAATGCGGGCGTCGATCGCGTTCTTGAGCAGGGTGTCGTAGGTCTCGCGGGCCCTACGGGCCTCGATGCTGGCCGCAAGCTGCGCTTCAGTAGCGTCGAGCGGGAGTCCCACAGCTTCGGGAGGCTGCACGCCGAGCACGACGAAGTCCAGGTCGCCGACCAGTTGCTGTCCCTCGACGATTTCGCCGCCCCACTCGATGACGCGGCTCTTGAGATACGCAGCCTCGCTGTCGGAGGGCTTTCCGTCACCATCGACGTCAAACTTGCCGTGCACGAGGAACTTGAACTTGTAGTCCGGATTGAAGACCGCGTTGGCGATCACATCGTCCTTGACGACTGGGCGTCCAGTCGACTGCCGGATCACTTTGCACGTTGAGGTCGCATCGGCGACGCGCAACACCTGAATGGATGCCTTGCCGCGACCGGTCCTGTCGGAAGCGCCGATGGCATTGGCGTCGTCGAACACTTCAAAGGTCATGCCCGCCACGACCCGGTCCCGCTTGCCGATGTCGATGTACACCTGATCGGCAGAGCCTTCGATGGCGATGATGCGGCCGTCGACGAGTTCGGCGGCGTTCTGCGGTTTGAGCTCGATCGCTTCGAGCTTCTTCGCCATCAAATCAGTACGGACCTGCATCACCGCATTCGTCGTGCGAAGCCCGTCGATGTCGGACTCCAAGTCGGCGATGTGATTACCCTGCGCGACCTTGAGTTCCTCCATCGTGCGAACCATGGACTCGCGGGCGTCACCGACATCCTGGATCAGCTCCTGCGCGGCAGTCTCGTACCCCGCAAACTCGGCGCGGACAGCCTCGGCAAGTTTGACGCCTTCCTTCTTCGCCGCTTCGACTTCTTCCTTCAGCGCAGTCGCCTGCTTCGAAAGATCGCCGACCCGCGCGACGAGGCTGGTCGCCTCGTCGGACTTGGCCTTCAGCTGGCGACGGAGATCCGTGATCACGGCCCTGACCGTTTCGCCGTCTTTGAGTCCGAGCTCAGTCTGCAGCGTCCTGACCTCGGCGGAGCGAGAACCACCCATGAGGTCCGCCAGCGCGCCGCGCTGGCCCATGATGTACCCGTAGACGCTCAAGCCTTCATTCGTGGCCGCGGCCTTCATCTGCTTGACGACATCGTCCTGCTGCTGCGGCGTGGTGATGAACGCCCGCAGCGCGGTGTCGGACTCGATGAGCTTGGTCGTCGCGTCGTTCTTCCCCGCATAGAAGACGATTGTCATCACGAGGAGAAAGACGGTCGTCAGGACAAACACGACCAGGGCAACCAGCACCCCGGTACCGCCTCCAGAACGAATGGCCATAAGCAAGGACTCCAGCGGCTGGCAGCGACCGATCACCTCGTCCCGGTCACGGCCCCGATACGCGGGGCAACGGCGAGACAACGAGAGTCGCGAGTCCGGAAGTGTCGCGAATTAACGGAAATAGGTCAAGGAGGTTTTTTCCATTGCGCGCGGCCGAGCAACGGGCGCGGGAGGGATGCGCTGGTCGAAGTCCTTCAGCATGCGCGAAGCGGGCTGCGCGTCCGACCGCCTCAGCCTTTCGTCAGGCGAATGGCTTCGGCGACCGTCGTCACGCCGTCGCGGATCGATCGATATGCAGCGTCGCGCAAGAGGGAGAGGTCGCCGTCCGCGAAGGCCGCGGCTGCGATCCGGCTGGCGTTGACCCGCTCCATGACCAGCTCCCGCGTCCGCTCGGTCATGGTCATCAGCTCGTAAATACCGACCCGCCCGCGATACCCGGTCGAGCGGCACTCGCGGCAGCCCGTCGCGTCGAACACCTCAGGTGGCGCCGCAAGCCCCAGCGAGGTGAGGAAGTCGGCCGGAAGATCGGCGCGCTCCGGCGTCCGCGGGCGGCGGCAATGCACACAGAGCCGCCGGAGCAGTCGCTGCGCCATGATTCCCTCGACGGAGCTCGCCACCAGAAACGGTTCGATCCCCATGTCCAGGAGCCGAGTCGTCGCGCTGGCTGCATCGTTCGTGTGCAGCGTCGAGAACACGAGGTGACCGGTGAGCGATGCCTGCACGGCGGCCTCGGCGGTTTCCTTGTCCCGGATCTCGCCGATCATGATGATGTCGGGATCATGCCGGAGGATCGCACGCAGTCCCGCGGCAAACGTAAGTCCGACCTGCGCGTTCACCTGAATCTGATTCACGCCCGCGACGTGGTACTCAACCGGATCTTCCACGGTGATCGCTTTCACTTCGTCGCTCACGATCCGCGCGAGCGACGAGTACAGCGTCGTGCTTTTGCCGCTGCCCGTCGGCCCGGTTACGAGCAGAATTCCGTGCGGCCGCGCGATCAGCGCGTCCCAGCGCGCGAGAATGTCAGCGGGCATGCCGAGATTCTCGAGTCCCATCGAGACCGTGTTCTTGTTGAGGATGCGCAGCACGACGCCTTCGCCATGCAGCATCGGAATGATCGAGACGCGCAGATCGAACTCGTTGCCCTTGTGCCGCAGCGTGATGCGCCCGTCCTGCGGCCGCCGCTTTTCGGCGATGTTGAGATTCGCCATGATCTTCAGGCGGCTCACGATCGCGTTGCGGAACCGGCTGATGGTCGGCGGCACGCCCGCGCTCGCGAGTACGCCGTCGATGCGATAGCGCACGTGCAGCTCCTGCTCGTACGGCTCGATGTGCAGATCGGTCGCGCGCTCGCGAATCGCCTCGATCAGCAGATCGTTGACGAGCTTGATGACGCTCGCTTCCTCAGCGCCGTCGTCTTCGCCTGCGTCAAAGCCGAGTGATGCATCGTCGCTCGTCGTGGCGCGCTCGTCACCGGACATCGCATCGAGCGTGTCACCCGCGACGCCGTAGTGGCGGCGCATGAACTTCGCGATGTCCCGATCGTCGGCGAGCACCAAATCGATCGACAGCCCGGTGGCCATGCGCACTTCATCGAACGCGTGGAGATGAAACGGATCGCTTGTCGCGACGCGCAGCGTGCGGCCGCTGCGCGAGAGCGGCACACAGCGCAGTTTGAAGACCAGCTTCGGCGGGAGACTGCGCAGCGTCTGATCGTCGGGATCGATGGAATCGAGTTCAACGACCGGCAGGTCGAACTGCTCGGCGATCGCGCTGAGGACGGCGCCCGACTGCACGAATCCAAGTCGAACAGCGACCTGGTCAAGCCGTTCGCCAGTCCGCACGTGCTCGGCGAGTGCCCGCTCGAGTTGCTCAGGATCCAGCAGCCGGTGCTCGCGAAGAATCGTCTCAAGACTCATCCCGGACGGCTTCCCGGTGGGAATTGGGGCGGCGGGGTCGTGTAGTCGGGAGCGGGAGTGGAGCGGAAGAGCGCTGCGCTGATCGCGTGGCCGTGCAGCCATGAGCGGTCGCCGACCGGACCGATTTCGCCCGCGGCAAAGAAGCCCGCCAGCGGCGGGTTGCCAAGGCGCCGCGCGAAGGCGCGGGCATCCACGTGCGGTGCGCGGAACAGCTTGCGGCCGCGGCTGGAGCACGTCGTGAGGAACACGGCGAACGGCTTGTCGCGCACCTGCTCGCGGTCGAGCAGCAGTTCGAGATCTTCCGTCGCGGCCTCGCGGTCGCGGACATGAAAGCGGACTGTTCGGCCGATGCGCGCCGTGTCGCCGATGAAGAGGGAGTTGCGGCGCGTGTCGGCGCCGAGCACCGCGCGGAGCAGAAAGTCGCCGCGACCGAAGCGTTCCTGATACTCGTTGATCGCCATGCCGATCAGCAGACCATCGCGCACCGCCGCCCGCTCTCCGTCGGGGAGAGCACCGACGATTTCTTTGGCGACATCGAGCGCGGGCCGTCCGGACAGCTCATCGATGACGTTGCCCTTGCCCTTCGTCACGACGAATGTGCGGCCCACCGGTCGGCAGCCCGGCGAAACGAGACTGTCGACCTGCAGCGGTCCTGAAAGCGTGACGCCGACTGCGCCGCTCGCGGCGAGTGTGCGAACGGGGACGAGCACGTTCGCGCCGGGCTGGCTCGATCCGCTGGCGAGCCCGCCGATGATCGGCAGCGATGCCGGTGCAGTCACGCGATGGATGCGATCGAGCAGGAGCGGCGTCTGCAGCGAGAACGGATCAGCAAAGAGAAACGTCGCCTTCGCGTCAGGTCCGGCGGCCAGGCGATCGCGGATGAAGTCGTCGGACCAGTTCTCAGCGGGGCCGTCGAACGGATCGAATCGCACGGGATCGATCGTGACGCCGGGAAGTCGCAGCGCCATGCCGCTGAGTCCGGGGCCGCCCTCCACTTCATGACTCGGACCGACGACCCACTCTGCGGTCACGCCGATGATGCATCGAGGATCGAGTGTTCTGCTGACGATCGCGGCAGCGTCGCCGAACGCCGCACGATGGTGAAACGAACCGAACAGCAGGACGAGATCAGCCGCGCCTGCGCGCCCAGCCGGCGCCGATCCGGCGCCCTGGTCATCCGCCAGACGATCCGCCAGACGATCCACCAGACGTTCGGCCAGCTCGGAGGCCGCCGTCCGCGTGTCAGGGTGCGTGGAAAGCGCAGCGCTTGCGGTTGCAGTGGGGGAGGATGACGGGTGCGAGGAAGGCAATGCCATAGCCAGCGAGCGGGGTGCCCAAGGAGCGAGTGGTGCCGAGCGATCGGCCCCGGCCCGAGTGTAGTCCCGAGGATGTTCCCCAGCGTACGTGGTGCGTTGACTCGACGGAGCTATCTTCTGCCGAGTCCGTGCCCACGCCCGGCCGTTCTCCTTCCATGATCATCCGACCGTCCAAGCCGCTTGCAGTCTGCGAAGGGTTCTGCCACAATTCCGCGATTCTGCCCTTAGGTCCGGGCCTTGGCGAACTGCGCAGTCCAGACGGCAGACTTCACTCAGCATCGCTCGCACGCATGCGAGACTCAGCAAGCAGGAACGACCCACAGTGCCGAATACCGAATCTGCCAAGAAGCGCGTTCGCCAGACGAAGAAGCGCAACGCTCTCAACAACTGGCGCAAGCGTCGCGTGAAGGATCAGACCAAGGCCTTCCTCAAGGCGATCACCGAGGGCAACGTTGACGCCGCTGAAACCGAGTTCCGCAAGGTCTCAGCGGTGCTCGATCGCATCGGCTCGACACCGACGCTGCACCGCAACACGGCGAACCGGCACAAGAGCCGTCTCGCGAAGCGCCTGTCAGCCCTGAAGAGCGGCGGCAAGATCGCGTCGCCCACCGGCAAGTCGTCCGCCGCGAAGGGTGGACCCAAGTCGGGTGGCAAGGGCAAGCCGACGGCGAAGGCTGGCGCGAAGCCAGTCGCCAAAACCGGGACCAAGTCCTCTGCCAAGCCGTCAGCCAAGCCGTCAGCCAAGCCGTCAGCCAAAAAATAAAGCCAAGCAGTAAGCAGCGAACGAAGCCTGGGCGGGCGAACCGATGAGTCCCCGATCAACCACCGTCTGCGGAAGGGAAGCGCCTTCCGGGGACGGTTATTTTGCGCGGTCCCAGCAGCCGCTCGAGATTCTCTTTTTTCTCCTGCCGCTGATCGTGCTGTACGAACTCGGACTGCTGTGGGTGTTGCGGTCCGGGAACAGCGTCCTCGACAACAAAGCGCACGACGCGATCCGCAGGGTGTTCGAGGCGCTGGGCCTCGACGCGACGGCGATGAGTCTTCCGGCGCTGTCGCTGCCGGGAATTTTGCTCGTCATCATCCTGCTGGTCTGGCACGTGCTGACGCGGCGCCGCTGGCAGGTGGATCTGAAGACGGTCGCCACGATGTTCGCGGAGAGCGCGTGTCTGGCGCTGCCGCTCGTCGTCCTCGCTCAGCTCATCATGCAGGCACTGAGCACTCCGGTTCCGGCGGTCGCTCTCCCCGCCGCGAGCGACTCGCTGCACGAACTCCCGGTCATCGGCCGCCTCGCGATCTCGATCGGCGCCGGTCTGTACGAAGAACTCATCTTCCGCATGGTGCTCATCGCCGTACTGCACACACTGTGCGTCGAGGTGCTGCGGTGGAGCGAGACCGTCGCGATCACCGTGTCCATCGTGATCTCCGCCCTGGCGTTCGCGGCCTATCACCCGCTGCACGATCCCGACGGCGCGCTCAACTGGGCGCGGGCAGCCGCATACTTCGCGATCGGCGGCTACTTCGGCAGCGTGTTCGCATTCCGCGGCTTCGGCATCGTGGTGGGGACGCACGCGGCGTATGACATTGCGGTGCTGTTGATGCCGCGGGGGTGAGGGGGAAGTATGAAGGAAGAAGGAAGAAGGATGAAGAACTTGATCTCGTGATGTTGGTCGTCTGCTGGAGCTGAAGTCGCGCTGCGTCGATTGAAACTTTATGGCCACCGCCTTTACTCATGCCTTTGTCGCAATCGCCGCCGGTGTTGCCATCTATTCGCCGCGGCCGATGCCGAAGAAGTTCTGGATTCTCGCGCCGATCTGCTCGGCGGCGCCGGATCTCGATGTCGGGCTGCATGCGTACGGCGTTGACTATGCCGATGCGTGGGGACATCGCGGCATGATGCATTCAGTCTTCTTTGCAGTGATCATCGGCGTCGCGCTGGTCGCGTGGTTCTTCCGCCGGGACTTCCGGCCGCTGTCGCGCCCGTGGTTCGGGATGTGTGCGTTCTTCGCGGCGATCATCGCGTCCCATGGCTTCATCGATGCATTCACCAGTGGCGGCGAGGGCATCGCGTTCTTCGCGCCGTTCAGTCACGAGCGCTACTTCATGCCGTGGAATCCGATCGAGGTCTCGCCCATGGGCGTGCGCGGCTTCTTCACCCAGAGCGGGGCCGAAGCGATCATCAGTGAACTGCTGTGGGTGTGGCTGCCGGTCTCGGTGGTGGCTGCATGCGTGTATTTCGCGCGGCGGTTGGTGGCGAAGTCGGCGGATCCGAGTTGATCGCTGCGAACGAAACGCACTTCCATCACGGACTCCGGGAAAAAAAGCGCCGCGACCCATCGAGGTCGCGGCGCTCGCAATCATCATTGGACCCGATCGCCAACTCTGCTCAGCACGGCCCCCACGCACCAAGCAGGATCGCAAGATCCGCTCCGTTCACCGGACCGTTCCCGTCGAGATTTGCGACGCCACCGACTTGGCCCCACGCGCCGAGCAGACTCGCGAGATCGGCAGCGTTTACGACACCGTCGCCGTTGAGATCACCCGAGCACGGCCCGACGTCCATCGGTCCGGGGAGATCGATCGTGCTGTCCACGGGTCCGCCGTTCGGCAGCGCGCCGATCGGCATCGGGAACGGCATCGCCGCGTCGGCCGGGCCCGTCGTCTGATTGCCCTGCGCCGGCACTTGATCAGCCCACCTGATGCTCGCGGTCAGGAGCGCACGGGCCTTGCCGACGGGGAGCCACTGCTCAACGGGCGCGATCATCTTGAGGAAGCGCTGGCTGTTGGGATCCTGCGGTTCGAGGCGGTACTCCAGCCATTCGTAGAACGTGTTGCCGATCACCTGGAACATGCGGGCAGTCGGCAGGCCCGGCTGCTCGATCGGATCGATGAGCTGGAGTTCCTGGGCGCTGAAGAGCGCCTGCGGGTGCGCCTGGTAAAAGTCGAGGACGCCGCTGAAAGGCACCGCGACGAGCTCGAACGCGCAGCCTGCGGCCAGCTTCTCTGCGAACGTCGGCTCCCAGTCCATCCACGATCGGATGAGATCTTCGTTCTGCCACACCAGTCGGCAGCCCAGTCCGTTGCACTCGTTGCTGTGCGCCCTGTTCACAGCGACGATGTAGCGTTCGCCGCTGTCGCCGAACAGCACCCACACGGGCGCTCCGCTCGCGCCGCCTGTGGACCGTGTGTCGTACTCGAGCTGCCGCGTGTCGACGTCGATCACGTCGCCGGCATCGAACCACTGGTCAAACGTGCGCGCCGGGTCCGGCAGCTCTTCGACGGGATAGCCCGAGTGGTTGACGAGCGAGGGCGAATAGTCGAACCGCACGGGCATGAACGTGTCGAGCTCGTCGAACGGACAGATGATGTGCAGCGCGCCGTAATCCACGTCGCCTTTCGGATCGAAGCCCAGGTCGGCAAACTTACTGTTGGTGTGCTTGTGATCGCCGATGCGCGTGCCATAGGGATAGGCGATCGTCGCCCCGTTGAGATACGCGGCGGGCTGGATATGAATATCGCTAAAGTTGTAATGGCCTTCGTTGCGGTTGTAGACGCAGTGACCGGCGGTGAGCACGGTGTACGGCGTGATGAGGACGCCGCTGCCGACCGCGCCGAGAATGCCGTCGAAGTCGGCGTGGTAGCGGAGGGTGCAGATCGTGTTCCAGGGAAACGTCGTCGGCAGATTGAGCGCGTCGCGCTCGTCGCACGCCGGTGCGCCTGCGAACCCCAGGGATGTGACTGCAACACCGGCGCTGATTGCCGCAGCGCGGGCGAACGGGCGAAGGAAACGATGCGGGACGGTCTTCAGATGCGTGTTCATTGACGACTCCGTGAATCTCAAGTGGTGTGAGGGGCACACGTGTGTGCCGGACGGGGGCCAATGCGACGTGTAGCGCCGCGCCCCTCATGCCATCTCGAATTTTCGGAGCGAGCACCTTGCACCCGCACGGGGTGCAAGGCGCTGCAACGACGAAGCGGCCAGTGCCTCTCTGAGGGCACGGCCGCTTGCGCATGTCGATTTTCCGACCGCGCCTACTGCCGGCACGCCGCACGCCGCACGGCGCCGGCGTCCGTCGCGGCCGGCGCACGCACAGCGCGGCGGGCGCGGGCACGATTGCCAGGTCGATGCTCCGGCCCGCCAGCAGCGCATTGAGATCGATCGGCGCGCCGCTTCCCGCACCGGTCGCCGCGTACCTCCCGGCTGCAATGTTGTAGGTGTTGCCGTGACCCCCACGTGTGGGCGACGTTTGTGACCGTCAAGGCGTTGAAGGCGCCGATGACGCCCGCATCAGCGACTTCGATCGAGAAAACGGTGACGCCGGGCGCGTTCAGCGCGTCATTCAGCGCCCCACCTGCACCGCCTCAAACACATCACGAACGAAAAAAAGCGATCCCGGCCATTCTCACAATTTCGGTCCCGGGGTGCCGAGGCGCTACCCCTGCGTCAGGAACACCGTCGCCCCCGCCAGGTAGATCGTGGTCGCCATCACATCCGTCACGGTCAGCGACAGGGGACCGGCGGCGATCGTCGGATCAAGCCGCATCGAGTGGAGGAGGACCGGCACGGTCGCGCCGATCGTTGCCGCGAGCACCATGGTCGAGGCGATGGCACCAACGAGCACGAGCGCGACGCCGGGACCGCCGCTGAACAAGAGGCTGACGCCGCCGACGACGAGCCCGCAGCAGAGTCCGAGGACGAGCGCGGTACCGACCTCGGTCTTCAGCCGGCGTTTGACGATTCGCCAGCGCATTTCGGTCCCCTGCAGGACTTCGAGCACCAGGGTCATCGATTGCATCGCGATGCTCTCGGCGAGCGTGAGCACCAGCGGAATGAACATCGCTAGGACGAGAAACTGATCGAGTGTCGCGTCAAACACCTTCGCGATGACAGCGCATAGCGTGCCGCCGACCAGGTTCCAGGTCAGCCATGGCATGCGGGTTCGAAACCCGCGCCACGGCGAACGCTCGCGCGCCTCGCGTACAGACACGCCGAGCATCTGGAAGAGCTGGTTGACGCGGTGCGATTCGGCGAGTTCAAACGTCTCGTCCGCGTAGACCTGGACGTCGATCGCCCCGAGCAGGTGACCCTCGGCGTCGACGACAGGCAGCGACAGCAGCCGATACATCGCGAACGCCATCAGCGCGTCGCCTACGGTTTCGTCGGCGCGGATCGTGGTCGTTCGCGCCGTCATGACGTCGTGGATCGGTGTGTCCGGACTGCCGAGCAGCAGCGAGCGGATCGGCACAATGCCGACGAGCCGGTCCTCCTCGTCGATGGCGTATACATAGAGGATCGGCTGCGTGATGCGCCGCGAGCGCAGTTCCGCGACGGCCTCGCCGATCGTGATGCTTGCCGACACCGCGGTCTGCACGGCGCTCATCGACTCGATCACCGTTTGGTCAAGATCGAGTCGGTCAGCTCCGGGAAAGGGCGACATGGGCCGCGAAGTATAGTGGTTGCTCGATCCCGCAAAAACGCTGCAGCGAAACGCCCCCGTATGTCCATCACCGTCGCTCCTATCCCCCTCGCTCGTATCAAGGTCCTGTTCCTCGACGTCGATGGTGTCCTCACCGATGGCGGCATCGCGATTTCTGACCTGGGCCACGAGACGAAGCGGTTTCATGTGCACGACGGATGCGGCATGCGCATCTGGCAGCGGCTCGGTGGCGAGATCGCGATCATTACGGGGCGCACCGGCATGAGCCTTCGCCATCGCATGAACGAACTCGGCATTCGGCACATCATCAATGGATCGCAGGACAAGGCGCGCGACTTCACGCGGCTGTGTGAAACGCTGCTCGTGCGCCCCGAGGAAACCGCGATGTTGGCCGATGATCTGCCCGATCTCTCGGTGCTTCGCCGTTGCGGCTACCCTATGGCCGTGCAGAATGCGGCCGTCGAAGTGCGCGCCGCCGCTCGATTTGTCACGTCACGAACAGGCGGCCACGGTGCCGTGCGTGAAGCGATCGAGCACCTGCTTGAGCAACAGGGACGCTGGAGCGAGGCGCTGCGGCTCTTCGACCCTTCGTCGTGATCTCGCGTTCCGTCACGTCACCCGCAGAAACAACGCCCACATGACCGTTCCCATCGCCCGTCCGCCTCGCGCTCGTCCGCTGCTCCTCATCGGCGGCGGCGTGCTCGTCGGCGCGATTCTGCTTCTTGTTGTCAGCAATCTGGATTACGAGCCCCGAACGAGGCCGGAGTCCCGCCGCATCGACGAGGCCAAGGATCTTGTCGGCCCCGCGCCGCTGACAGAGTCGGAGCGGCTGGGGCGTACACAGTCCGCCGACGCGATTCCATTGATGCACGTGGAGGACGGCGCATGGGTGCAGGTCACGGACGAGAACGGGCGTCTTGCACAGCAGTACAGCGCCCAGTCGCTCGAACCGCTTCCCGACGGCGAGATGAAGCTGACGCGGCCCAAGGCGCTCATGTTCCAGCCTGACGGCCGCGTGATCGTTCTGACGGCAGATCGTGGCCGAGCCCGGCGCTCAGGGAACGAGCTCGAGAGCGGCACGCTCGACGGCAATGTGGTGATCCGCGTGTTCCGGCCTCGGCCTGACGGTCTCGATATCGAAGTCGATGCGCCGGCGATGACTGCTCTCGCAGACGACGCCCGATTCGACAGCATCCTCGGGGACATTCGCTGCGAGGGGCCGGTCCATATCGAGTCCGACGCGGGCACGTTCGACGGTGAAGGCATGTCACTGCTGGTCACTCCCACCGGGCAGGGAAAGGGCGGTGCACGCGGAGGCGAGCTCGAAAGTCTGACGATCGATCGTTCGACCAAGCCGATTGTCTTTGTGCGGGGCGCCGACGGCCGCACGCGACCGGCGGGCGCGCGGACGACACCCGTCGCGCCCGCGAAGGTCATAGGCGGCGCCCCCGCAAGCGCCGCGCCAGCTACTGCTCCTGCAGCGCCGAAGTTCTACAGGCTCACACTTGCTGACGACGTGCATGTCACGCGCGTCAACAGCGATCGCACGTCGCACCTACGCGGGGACGAACTCATCGCCGTCTTCGCACTCGAAGGCGAATCGCACGACCGCATCGCTTCAGGCGCGTCGCTCCCTTCGAATCCGTCGAACCCTGCGCGTGCGATCGGCGCTGCAGCGTTTGCGGCGCAATCCACGACCGGTGAAGACGCATCCCTGGTGGAAGCCGCGTCCGTGGTCGAGACGATCACCATCGAGTACACGGGTCGCCTCGTGCTCGAACCGGCAGGCGCAGCGGACCGATTGGCGAGCAAGGACGACGCGCGGGTCGAGATCATCGCCCGCGATGGGCGTCGCGTGACGCTGGACGACGAGGCTACCAAGGCACACGTTTCATGTGCGCGCGTGCAATTTCAGACGGGGGAAGATTTGGTCGAAGCATTCGGCTCGTCGACAGCGCCGCTGACGGTTGACAGTCCGCAGCTGAACGCGAGCGGTGAGCGGTTCTGGCTGCGGCAGCGCGAAGGCAAGGGAGGTTTCACAGGACCAGGGTCCGTTGTCCTGGCCTCCGGCGGCGAGGCTTTTGCGCTGCTCGCCGCTGATCCCGACGACGCCGCCGTGACCCGCGACGCCGACGGGGCGCTCGCGCTCACGCAGCCGCAGCCCGCGCAGGCGCCGTCGTCCGTCACGATCACATGGCGTGAGGAGCTGGCGCTCCAGTTCTCGGCGGATGCGACTGGAACCGGCGATCTCGAACACGCTGCATTCAAAGGCAATGTGCGCGCGACCGGCGAGTCGTTCGTCGTCGATGCGGCCAAGGTCGACGCACACTTCGGTGCGCGCGACAACAGCGCCGCCCCCACTGCGGGTGACCGTGCCGGCACGGGCGCGCTCGAGCAACTCAAGGCATCCGGTGACGACACGGCACCGGCCATCGCGCGGCGCACGCACCCGGCAACATCACTCAGTGCCCGCACACTTGATCTCGCGCTCCGGCGCGACGCGCGCGGCGATGCTGCGCCGGCGAAGCTCGTCGCTCAGCACAACGTCGAAGCGATCGATCCGGAGCAGCGGCTCTGGACGTCGAAGCTCACGGTCAGGTTCCGTGACGACGTGACGACAGCATCGACAACGGCGCCGCGCGACGACAAGGCGATTGCCGCGGACATCTCGACCGTCGAAGCTCAAGACGGAGTTCAGGCGCTGCTGCTCTCGCCGGACGAGCCTCACGTTCGCGTCTTTGCGGACGCCTTGGACGGCGACGGCGTCGCGCACGATCTGACCGTGTCTGGCGACGTGTGGGTCGTGCGTGAGCGCGTCCTCATCGATCGGATGACGGAGCTGACCTTCCATGAATCAACGCGGAGCGCATCGGCGGAGGGACCCGGACGGGTGCGATCGTTTGCGAACGTGATCGCGCCCCCAACGATGGAACGAATCGAACGGCCTGTCGTGCCTGAGTCGGCAGCGATGACCGCAGAATGGCAGAACGGATTCGTCTTCCGCGAACGCCTCGACGAGGGCGAACCCCGGGCCGAGGACGGGCGTGGAGCGATCGATCTGCACGGTTCCGTTACGGTCCGCAGCACACCTGATCGCGCATCGACGGACGCGGTGAGCGCTGAACACTTACGGTTCGAGATCACCGATCAAACGGCCCCCAAGGCGCCGAAGGACAACGGCATCAGCCGGGTCGTCGCGAAGAGCGCCGCAACGTTCTTCAGCAGCCGCTGGTCGTCTTCCGCGCGGGAGGGGGATCCCCGTCTGTTCCGGCTGCGCGGCGAGCACATCGAATACGACCTTGTCACCCGCGAAGGCTTCGTGGAAGGGCCGGGCACGCTGCTGACGAACGTGCCCGCGAAGGCTATCGAGGAAGATGAGTCGGGCGGCACGCTCGCCGACGAATCACTGGACGCGCCGCCCGCAGACGGCACCGAGGAGAAGAAGACCACGCCGCTCGCGCTCGGTGCGGAGGGGATCACGAATTTCAAATGGACGCGGCGGCTCGACATGGTGAACACCGAGACTGATCGCGCGACGATCACCCTGCTCGACGATGTCGAGCTCACGCATACCGATCCCGAGCCGCGTACCGGTTTCTTCACGCTGACCGGGAGCAGCCTCGAAGCGGATCTGGAGCGGCTTGCCCCCGACCCGACCACTGAGCCAGCCGAGCGCGGCGTCGACTTTGGCGGAACTTCCAGGATTCTGGGTGTTCGCGCATTCGGGGACGGGGCCCGCCGGATCTACATCACGTCGGGGAAGCTCGCGGTCGTCGAGTTCGCGGTTGAGTGCGACGGATTCGCCTACGACGTCGAGACGCAGATCGCAACGCTCACGGGCACGGGAACCGGCGCCGGATCGCGGAGTGTGAAGGTGACGCAGGGAAACGGCACGCCGGTCCTCGCCGCGCGGGTGACGTGGAACATGGAGACCGGCACGCTACGGATCGAAGATGCATCCGGCGCGGTGATCCGCTGAACGGCGGGCTGGCGTCGGGCCCGGTTATTCGCCAGCATTTCTTTTCCTGCGCGAGAATTGCGGGTTTCTCCGCATGATTCGCCGCTCTGTGGGTACTCCTAGATAGGAGTATCAATGCCGCGGAGTAACAGCGATGTCGCGAGCGAGCGGGGCGGGAATGCCGGCGACGGCCCGCGCAATGAATCGGGCAAAGCAGGCGGGCTGTCGCGTGCACGCCGGGTGCACGCGCAGCGCCTCGCGACGATTGGCGAGCTCTCGACGGGAATCGCTCACGATCTGAGCAACATGCTCGCGCTCGGGCTCGCGCTCGCGCTCGGGCTCGCGCTCGGGCTCGCCGCGGTGCAGCGCCTTGAAGCGTGCGTGCCGAAGCAAGGCGAGGCCCGCGCGGCGCTTGATGATCTGCGACTGGTGTCGGAGCACTCCCAGGAACTGGCGCGGGGGCTCCTGGCTTTTGCCCGGCGGCACCGCTCGACGCCGCACGGCGATTCGCCCCAGCAGACTGTCGATCTGAACAGCGCCTGCGCCGATCTCGCACGTCTCGTACAGCGCCTCCTGCCCAAGACGCTGCGGCTGGCGCTTGATACCGACGACCAGCCCGCGTACGTGCTCGCGCCACCGGTGCACATTCAGCAGGTGCTGATGAACCTCCTCTTGAATGCCCGCGATGCGCTCGATGGCGCCGGCGAGATCCATGTCCGCGTGCGGCGCGGACCGACGTCGCACATGCTCGAAGTCAGCGACAACGGACCGGGAATCCCGTCGACCGTGCTGCCGCGCATCTTTGAGCCGTTCTTCTCGGCGCCTGCCCTCGCGACGCGGAACGGGCGCGGTGCCGCGCGCGAGGCGCGGGCTCTGCACACGGGATCCGGAACAGGCATGGGTCTCGTGATCGTGAAGACGATCGTGGATGAGGTCGGCGGTTCGATCGACGTTGACTCTCGCGCCGGACGGACGACCTTTCGAATCGAATGGCCCGCATGCAACTCCACGGTCGCGGTTGATCGATTGATGTGTCCCCATTGGGATCGCGCGCGAGGAATCTCCGTCATCGATGTGCCGGATCACAGCGCCCGCGAGTCGCTCATCGCGGTGGTGCACGGCTGCGAGTACGTGCGGCGCATGGTGGCCGACGGGCTGACGACGTTCGGGTTTCGCGTCATCGACTGCCCGTCAGTCGGGTCGCTGGCCCGCGCGCTTGCGCCGGGGTTGTTGCGTCCGGAACTCGTGGTCCTTGACATCGAAGGGGACATCGAAGGGGACTGCGAGCACGCGAGCGAGTGCCGTCAACGGCTGTGCTCGGCGGGCGTGCGCGTCCCTCGCGTCTCATGCTCGGAGGTTGCGCCGCAGCGCGCGCGGTGCGGGCGGGTTGCTGACCTGACGTGCGACGCGCTGCCGAAGCCGTGTTCCATCGGCGCGATTCGAGACGCGGTGCGCCGGCTCCTCCGACGGCCGCTTGCCCGGGCATTCCGAGTCGACGATCGCGAGGGAATCCGCTCGTGAGAAGACGCCGTCGTCGCCTGGTCATCGCTGACGATCATGCCACGCTTCGCCGCGCCACCGTGGAATGGATCGAGCGCACGGGCGAGTTCGAGGTCGTTGCCGACGTTGGAAACGCGACGGATGCGCTTGACGCGGTCTCCAGGCTGAAGCCGGATGTCGCCGTGCTTGATATCGATATGCCCGGCCGCACACCGTTCGCGGCGGCAAGCGCGATGCACAAGGCGTCGCCGGCCACGCGGATCATTTTCTTGAGCGGCTTTTCGAGTGATCAGTATGTCGCTGAAGCGCTCGCAGCGCATGCAACGGCGTATGTCACGAAGTCCGATTCGCCTGACAATCTGCTGGCCGCGATCCGCGGGGCCGTTGCCGGCACGACGTACTTTTCGCCGGAAGTACGCGAACGCATGATCGTCGATGATCACGGCGTTCGGATGGCGACCGATCCACCCCGGGCCGTGCGCTCGGACCTCCTGACGCCGCGCGAGCGTGAAGTCCTACGGCATGTGGCACAGGGAATGAGCAAGCGCGACATCGCGGCGCTGCTGAAACTCTCGCCCCGCACGATCGAGCGGCATGTTGCGAACCTGATGGCCAAGCTCGGAATCCACGATCGCGTCGGCCTGACGCGCTACGCGATTCGGGAGGGGTTTGTGGAGGCGTAGCGTGCGCCGAACGGGGTGCGACTGGGCGGCAACTGGCACGACCGGCCCGTCTCCGCGATACTCGGCGCATGAATCCCGCGCCTGCATTGACCTATGGGTCGTACCTGAAGATTCCCGAACTGCTGGCGCTGCAGAACCCGCGTTCGGACGGGCCGGAGCACGACGAGACGCTCTTCATCATTATTCATCAGGTGTATGAATTATGGTTTAAGCAGCAGCTGCATGAAGCGGGCTATCTCGGAAAATCAATGGAGAAGAACGACGTCCCCGCGGCGTCGGCAACGCTGAAGCGCATGCTGACGATTCTCAAGACGATGGTGGCGCAGATCGATGTGCTTGAAACGATGACGCCGACGAGCTTCGTCAGTTTCCGATCGCGGCTCGCGAACTCCAGCGGGTTCCAGTCATGTCAGTTCCGCGAATTCGAGTTCGCGCTCGGCCATCGACGCGCGCAGGTGGTGCAGCATCAGGCCGAAGGAACGCCGGAACGGGCGGCGCTCGAGCAGCGGCTGCGCGATCCGTCGCTGTGGGAGTCCTTCCTCCGCTGCCTCGTCGCGAACGGCCGCGCCGTGCCGGCGGCGCTGTTGCTCCGTGACCGGGCGCTGCCGACGGAATCGAATGACGAAGTGCAGGAGATTCTGGTCGACATCTATCGCACCGATCCGCACCTTCGTCAGCTGTGCGAGATGCTGGTCGATCTGGATGAAGGCGTGCAGGAGTGGCGCTATCGCCACGTGAAGATGGTCGAACGCACGATCGGCAGCAAGCCCGGCACGGGCGGATCACCAGGCGTCGAATATCTGCGCACGACGCTGTTCAAGCCCCTGTTTCCAGATCTGTGGGAGATTCGCAGCCGGCTGTGACGAGGACTTGCATCGGACTCGGCCGCAGCGAGTCGGCGATGTCGTTGGCGCTCACGCCCGCGAGTACGAGGGAGGGCACGAGTTCGTGCCTGGAGCTCAACAGGGGAACTCGACCGGCGCATGTACGGGGGCAGGTATCGAGATCGGAAGGTCTCGCGCGATTCGGGAGGACGATGGTCGCGCACGGGGGGGGGCGGACGGGTACCGGACGGACGCGCGTGAGGATGCTGCGTTCGGGACAGCGGCCGTTGCGGACGACGAGGCGATGTCCCACTTCGTCGTTGGGTCGGGATGAATGGCGAGACAGGCGGATTCGATGTAGCATGATGCACGGTGGCGTACTCCTTGTTGGGTCGTTGCAACTTCCCAAGGTACGACGCCTTTTTCGTTTCGTCGTCGCACACAGGATTTGAAGGCAGCCCGGTGCCATGTGTGCTGATGCGGTGAGTTGGGGGACCTATCCACAATCCGCTCGAACCGATTCTCGACCCCTGAAGAGAAATTTTGCGCACCTTATCGTCGGTTGACGGGCGACGTTCACCTTTCGCACGAATCAAACGGCCGCAAGGGGGCCGTACATGCTCCCACCATTTCGCGGAATCCCTCCCAGGATGGGAACAGCGGGCAAGCCTTTCCTGTTCCCCAATTGGACAATGCATGCAGCGTGACGAGTTCGAAAATCTTGCGGTAGCCGAACTTGACTCGGTCTTCCGATTTGCTCGCTTCCTTGCGAAGGACGCGGATGTGGCGGAAGAACTCGTTCAGGACGTCTACGCGCGGGCATTCCGGCCAGAGTCGATCGCCGGATTCAGTACCCGTGTCGCTGGAATGCGGGCTTGGCTTATGAGGATTGCACGTACAAGCTTTTACGGCCGGCTTGAACACGATCGCGCCGGGGAGCGCGCCCTTGCGCGGGTGGCAGAATCGGCCCGGTTCAGCGGGGACGCCGCTGAAGCCATCGACTCGTCCGAGGCAAGCGATATTGACTGGAACCTCGCCACCAGCCGGATGCACGCCGCACTGGACTCCATGAGCGTCGAACTTCGGGAGGTCTTGTGGTTCTGGGCCGTTGAAGGGTTGAAGTACAAGGAGATCGCCGAAGCGCTAGCCGTTCCGATCGGTACGGTGATGAGCCGACTCCACCGTGCGAGGACGCAGGCTTCTCGAATGCTCCGTGATGACCCAGACCTCTCACCGCAGCTGAGCCGCGCCGGCATCATCGAACCTCGCCCGGAACCCCTAAACGCCGAGGCAAGAGGATAAGTATGTCTGAGAACACCAACCATCGACATCGAGACGCCACCGAGACGGTTGCAGTGTCGACACGCACGCAGCTTCTCCGTGGGGCTGCGGATGAGCAACTCAGCGATGCTCAGCAGGCGGAGCTCGCGAGGCACTTGGAGCAGCGCCCAGAGGACCAGGCCGTCATTGCACTTGAGAAGCGACTGCGGGAGACAGTCGTTTCCGCATCGCGCGGGAGTGCGCCAGAGGGTCTGCGAGATCGAATCATCAAGATGGGGAGTGCCGCTCCGTCGGACGAGGCCAGCCTGCCGTTCCCCGCGGTTGGGGCCCGGCCGCGCTTTCGATTCTCGAAGCCCGTCCGCTGGCTCGCCATCGCCGCATCGCTGGCTATCCTGGCGGGCGGAGCATTCGTGATCCTCCGTCAGTCAGGTGTATGGCGGACGGACGATGTTCAGGTCGCGCAGCAATATCGCACGTCTCTTGTGACGTTCATCCGCGCCCAGCACGAAGAGTGCGAGGTCCATGCGGACATGATCGGGATGCGGTTTAAAACTACGAAGCTCGGAGACGTTCCCACGGTGTTCAGCCACGTGCTTGGGAACAGGCCCGACATCGGCCATGTCGAAGCGAGCGGATTCAAGCTCCGTGGTGCCGGGCCTTGCGCTGTCCCTGGCCGCGGAGAATCAGTCCGAATGGTCCTCGAATCGACGGCGGACGCACAGACGAGCGGCGGTCGCGGATCGATCGTGAGCATCCACATCCAGCAAGATACCGGCGAGCTCAAGCTCGAATCAGGCAAAACCTATCGTCTGGTGGATGAGTTCGCTCCGAAGGGTTCCGCACCCGCGGAGATCTTTGTCTGGCGACGCGACGGGTTTGTTTACTTCCTGACATCCAATTCTGAATCGGCCATGCAGTTGGCACGGGCGGCGTTTGGCGCGGAAGAGCCATCCGAAACGATCTGATGAGCGCCCGGTGTCGGCGGCCGGGCATTCTCGGGCCGGATCCCAGATAGTCGGTTGCGCCACGCCGCTAATCGTTGCGGCGACACACCCATCGCGAATCCCATGACACACGCCTGATTGATGGCGGTCATCCGCACCAGGCCGGCGGTCTCCCATCGCCTCGCAGACGTAATGGCAGCTTCTCCAACGACCACGATGCGACCGAGCTTCCGGGCCCGTCGCGCAAGGTCGAGATCCTCCATCAGAGAGATCGATGCGAATCCACCGAGTTGCCGGAACACTTCGCTCCGCATGAACAACGCCTGATCGCCGTAGGGAGTCTTGAACAGTCTGCAGCGGAGCTTGACCGCGAGTTCGATGCCACCAAGGAGCGTGCCCTTGCGATCGAGCTCGAACCGAAACGCACCGAGCGCGACAGATGAGTCTTGAAGCGTCCGCTTCACAATGGCGGCGAAGTTCCTAGGAAGGGTCGTGTCGGCGTGGAGGAACAGCAGCGAGTGGCCACGGGCCAGCAAAGCTCCCGCATTGAGCTGGGGACCGCGCCCCCGAGGGGCGATGATGACGCGAGCGCCATGGGCCGCCGCCGTGGACCGAGTGCCGTCGTCACTGCCACCGTCGGCGACGATCACCTCGACGCCGAGTTGGCGCAGGGCATCCACAAGGCCGCCGATCCGTGATTGCTCGTTGAGTGTCGGCACGATGACGGAGAGCGCCGGCGTCTCGTCGGGTGGCGACAGCGTGTCACGCACACGGCTCCATACCGGCAGGTCCTGCGGCTCATCAACATCGCTCAGCATGGGCAAGAGTTGCACCGACAGCCCCAGCGCGCTCGCCCGCTCAAGTGTCTTGGCCAGGACCGTCGAGGTGCTCCATTCAATGTCCTCGAAGAACGAGGGAGCGGGTCGCCTCAGTCCGACCAGGTAGTAGCCGCCATCGGTCGCCGGTCCTAGGACCACGTCGGCGCTCTGCAGCCCCTCCAACGCCATGCTCAACAGACCGGAGGAGATGTCGGGGCAATCGGTGCCGATGAGCAAGGCCGCATCCGCTTCTCGCAGCATGTGTGTGAATGCCGCCTGCATCTTCTGTCCAAGGTCGCCTTCGCTTTGGGCCGCGCACGGGAGGTCGGTTCTGAAGTGTTGAGCAAATGTCTCTGGGTCTGATCCGGCCGTCCACACACGTGCGTCAACTTCACGGTGCTTGAGCAACTCACCGACACGGTCGAGCGTGTGCCGCACCATTTGGTCGTGCAGAGCCGCCGCGCCGTCCGCGCTCAAAGCAGGAATCAGGCGAGTCTTGGCTCGCCCCGGTTGCGGAAACTTGGCAAAGACACCCACGACCGCGCTTCCGCACGCACTCAGTCTGGTGGGCCACAGGGCCTCCTGTGCAACGGTGCTGAGGATTTTGGTGGCCGCCTTGGCCACACCTCGGACCGTGCCGGAGATCTTCGACTTTCCGGCGCGACGCCGGCCGTAATCGACGGGCACCTCAACCGCTCGAAGTCCGCAACGTGCCGCACGGATCTGCATCTGCACGGTCCAGCCATAGGTGTTGTCGTCCATGCGCAGGGAGCGGAGCGACGTCGTTCGGATCGCCCGAAACGGCCCGAGGTCCGTGTACGACACTCCCCAGAGCCAGCGGATG
>JAWXBD010000137.1:0-3054 GCA_034439815.1 Phycisphaerae bacterium | reverse complement strand
GATCGTCCTCTTCGACGAGATCGAGAAGGCGCATCCGCGGCTGCACAACTTGCTCCTGCAGATCCTCGAGGACGGGATCCTCACGGACGGCAAGGGCCGTACGGTCAGCTTCGAGCACACGCTGATCGTCCTGACGAGCAATGCCGGCGCGCGGGAGATGATCCAAGCTCGCCGTCGACTCGGATTCGAACGCCACGTGACGATGGCGCACGAAGCACTGTCCGACATCGCGAGCGAAGCACTCGAAGCCAGTTTCAGCCCTGAATTCCTGGGACGAATCGACGAGACCGTCGTGTTCCGAGAGCTCGACGCGAAGACCGCCGTCGGGATCGCTCAACGCCAGCTCGGCGAACTCGCCGGCCGCGCGCGACGTCGCGGCTTGAAGGTCGCGTTCACGCCTGCCGTCGCGAAATGGGTCGTCGACCGCGGGTTCTCGAGCGATTACGGCGCGCGCGAACTGCGCCGCATCGTCACGCGCGAGATCGAAGGCCCGTTGTCACGGATCTTGCTCAACGGAACGCCGCGACGCGGATTGATCCGTGCGCGGATCCACGGGGACGCGCCGAGTTTCGAACTCGACGCTTGAGCGCGAGCGGATCGGCACGATCCGGAGCGCGGGTCGGAATCGCGGGCCCGATCAGGCGCCTTTCGTCGCCGAGACGAGGATGACCCCGACCGCGCCCTCGCTCTCCAGCCCGGTGTGGGCTTCGTAGCGCACGACGCTCTGGGCCCGGTCGAAACCGTTCCGTCCGAGAGCCGCTTCGAAGTCCTCGCTCGACCAGACGACCGACGCGCTGATTCCGACCGACTTCAAGGTCGGCATCGGCGGGCCGGGCTTCGTGACGCTCGAGGCCTGCGACCCGACGACCTTCACCTACGTGATCACCAATCACGGCGACTTGGCAGACGTGTACGCGATCGACGTCTCCGCGGTGCAGACCTGGGCGGACACGTCGGGAATTCCCACCAGCCTCGCGCTGGGCTCGGGCGCCTCAGCGACCTTCGCCGTGCCGGTCTCGATCCCCGCGGGGACACTGAATGGCACGCTGGACCTGCTCGTGATCGCCGTGACGAGCACCGCCAATCCGCGGATGAAGGACATGGTCGAGACGACGACGACGGCCTTCTCCGTCGATTCGGACGGCGACGGCCTCACCGACGCGTGCGACGCATGTCCGCACTCGGACCTCGCGCCCACGATCGTGATCGACGGCTGCAACAGTAGCGTGGCGAACCTGTGGTTCGAGGACGGCTGCACGATGTCTGACCTGATCGGTGCGTGTCACGCGGCCGCAGGCAATCACGGCGAGTTCGTGAGCTGCGTCGGCTTCCTGACGAACGACTGGAGGCGGGCGGGCCTGATCAACGGCCAGCAGCGCGGCGCAATCGAGAGCTGCGCGGCGCAGTCGTCCTACTAGACGCCGGCCACGCCGAGCCACGGCGGGGGCGCGATCGCGGGCCGGCTCGACGAGAGCCGGCCCGCGTCATTGCCGAGCACGGGCATGACCACCCAGGTCCTGCCGACGAGCGCGACGGAGTCCGAGGGCCTCGACGCGCAGGGCGAGATCTTCCTGGGCGAGACGCAGTACGCGTTTCTCGACAGCCTCCTCGTCGCTGGCGTGCAGCGAGGGTCGTGTCGGGACATCCGCTTGGAGTTTCTATCCCCGGGCGCATCCGGGTCCGGATCTCGAAAGTGGGCCGTTCCACGCTGGAGAGTTGCCGTCGGTGCGGCATCTGCCTACAAGACGCAACCTTGTTGCAGCGCGGCGTAATCCAGACCTGGAATGACGAAGAGGATTCGGCTTCATCGCGCCGCACGACGGCATCATCCGATGCGTTCGTTCACATCACCGCATTGGTGTCCACCCATGTCGTTCGCCCGGTTTTCGCTGCGACCGTGGGTCCTGCGCTGGGCACGGACGCACAGGGGCGCTCGCGTGCGGCGAAAGCCTGACTGGAATTGGGCCAGTTGAAACATCATTCGACGCGGACGTCCGGGCAGTGGATCTCCGCATTCCTCGCGGTGGGTTTCCTGGGCGCCCTGGGCGTCGCGGCCTGGTATGGCGTGCTCCCGTCCGCGGTGCCCATTGCGTATCTGGCGATGAGCCTGGCGACCTTGGCCACGTACGCGTGGGACAAGAGGCGCGCCAGCCGCAACGGTGCCCGCGTGGCGGAGGCGACGCTGCACCTCTTGGAGATGCTGGGCGGCTGGCCCGGCGCGCTCGTCGCGCAGCATTGGCTGCGGCACAAGGTGGCCAAGCGGTCCTACCAGATCCGCTTTTGGCTCATCGCGGCCTGCCATGCAGGGATCTAGGTGTGGCTGGGATGGAGATGGGCTTCGCGCTCCTGACCAGGCGCGGGTGGCGGGCGAGGTGAGGACCTGTTCTCGGGCGTGATCGTTGGGCTGCGGCCCTGTTGACAGAGATTGTCCGACGAGGGAGTGTCCGTCCGTTCTCGCACGCGCGACTCGCGACGCTCGTGCCCAGGCCGCGAGCGCATCCTGACGTACCGCAGCGTGCTCGCGACCGCGGCGCAGTGGCGCGACCGCAGCGTGCCCGGGCCGCGCGCGCTGCGCCGATCCGCGCCGCGCCCGCGATCCATGCGAACGCATGGATCGCGGGCTCTGGGCTCCTGTGCGAGGTCACCTCGGACCGGAATCCATGTGATCGCATGGAAATGATCTAGCGCAGGCCCGCAGCGGCCGATAGGTTGACGAAAACCATGCGATCTCATGGATCGAAGTCGCCGACGGGAACCGAGTCCGCTGCGCGCGCGCTGGGGCAGGCCGTCCGATCGCGCCGGCGCGCGCTGGGGCTGGACCAACTCGTGCTGTGCGACCTCGCCGGTGTCGGACCGGCCTTCCTCTACTCGTTGGAGCACGGCAAGCCGAGCGTGCGTCTGGACAAGGTCGTCGCCGTGCTGGCCGTGCTCGGACTGCAGATGCACGTGCGTCCCGGGCGCGAGTCGATCAGCGCCGACGACTCGCTGCGTGAGGTCGAAGGATGAAAGCTCGCGATTCCGACGCACTCGACGTGCACCTCGGCACGGATCGCG
>JAWXBD010000136.1:0-25221 GCA_034439815.1 Phycisphaerae bacterium | reverse complement strand
TGCCGACAGGTCCGTCGGCTTCGTGAATTTGCTGGACTTGCTTGGCATGCTGACTCCTTCGGAGATTCATGCCTCGCACACAGAATTACTGACAGGTCCGTGATGCCATCGCCTCCAGGCAGAGACGCACGACCGTTCCCACTCCACATCGACCCGCGCACTCCCACACTTGCGCGGGCGTGCAGCGGAAGGGCCCGGAGCACTTCCCGCAGCGCCTCGAGCGCGCCATCGAGACCCACATAACGGCGGTGCCAGACTATTCTCCCGCACTGCGATGTCGTCCCGCACCCCATCTTTCATCCCCATCCTTCGTCCTTCATACTTCTTCCTTCTTCCTTCACAAAACAAAGCGCCCCGAGTCATCGGATGACTCGGGGCGCTCGTGGGTTCAGACAGTTCACACTGCCGTCTGCTTTACTCTGTCGGCGGGCTCAACTGCCCCAGGCGCCGAGCAGGATCGCGAGATCTGCCGCATCGACGGTGCCGTTGCCGTCGAGGTCGCCGCCGCTTGCCGATCCGCCGCCCCATGCACCAAGCAGGATCGCGAGGTCAGCCGCGTCGACCGTGCCGTCCGCGTTCACGTCGGGCGAGCTTGCGAGGCCCTCAAACAATGCGAACGCCCGCAGCGCGACGCGCTTGCCGATGAAGGAACCGCTGACGCGGCCCGGCAGATCGTCGGCACGCGGATGGATGCCGCCCCAGATGCGGGAGATGCCCGCTTCGTCGGCTGCGTCGTAGTAGCTCGCCCACTGCAGGTGAACATCCTGCTCCGGTCCGTCTTCAAACTTGAGGAAGTTCGCGGGGATGACCAGCTCCGCGAATCCACCCGGGAAGTACTCACTGCCAGTGAACGCAGCCATGAACTCGGCCGCTGCCCGGCTGAAGGTCGAGTGACCGGAGGTGTAGCCGGGGAATGGCGGCGTCACGAAGTTGGAGGCCTGGTAGGTCATCCACCGATCAGCCTGTACCCAACCGGAGCCGTAGAGCTGATTCGGCGACTGATCTGGCCCGAGCGATGCTGTCGCGTAGATGCCGACCGGGCCGGACTTGCGTCGCAGTCCGATCGCGTCGACGACCGAGGTCCACGGTGTGATGTCGAGGATGCCGTCATCGATGAAGTCGAGTTCCTGACCGTTGTAGCCGGTGAAGTTCGACACCAGCATGTGCGTGCAGTTACCGATCTCCTTGAACGCGAAGTGCGTGTTGATGTTGGCTGTGCCGAGCGAGAAGTTGGTCTTGCCGACGACGAACATCCCGTTCCGGTCGAGCGAGTGACCGTCGAGGCTGATCACGGACTGGATATGTCCCTGTGAATCGGGGACGCTGGTCTGCACTTCATCGCCGATGACGATGTACGTGAGGCCGTTGAGGGATGCGCCCGGAGGACCGGCGAGTTCGAAGTACTCGTCGAAATCATTGCCGGGCTGATCGACGCGGATCTCGCTGATCTGGATCGCACGCGGCAGGGTCTGGAGCGGATTCAACGCGCCGGGCGAGTCATCAACATCGGTATAGAAGCTGCCGATCTTCCACGTGCCGCCCTTGCCGCGGTACACGTGGCCCGGGACCGGTCCGGTCGCCGTCGCGCCGGTGGTCGTGCCCGCGCTGAAGCCGCCGAGCCACGACCTAATCGCCAGCTTGCCGACGTGCGTCTCGATGCCGATCGGCTCGCCGAGACTTGGGTCGTAGATGATCTCCGGGAAGTCTTCGAAGCGGCCGCCTGGCTGCACATCTTCTTCGGTGATGATCTCGATCAGATCCGGGATAAGCGGGAGTCCGGCGGGGTGGTAGCCAGGCAGCTCGGGATCAGTGGACTGACCGAGCTCGCCGACGTAACGGACGAACGAGATCGGTCGTGCCGAGTCGTAGAAGCCCTTCATGCCCCACGCCGTGATCGCTGCGTCGTGATCGGCCCCCGAGAGCCCCATATACAGTTTGACGTCCCACTCGAGACGGTCGACGGAATCGCCGACGCCGCCGATCTTGTACTCAATCTGCGGGTGGTCGGACGTCTCGTTCGCGACGACATGCCAGTGGCCGGGAGGCGTCTCGGAGTCGGGACCGTCGGCCCAGATCTCCGCGATGATGCGGGCGTAGTCGGCGAGGCGGACGAGATTCGGCGCGTACGGCTCACCCGTCACCGGGTTGAGGCCATGACCCGGCTGCTCGTAGCTGCCGAGCGGCGAGTTGTGAAACACGCCCGGCGAGATGTCAATCATCGTGTCGAGCTGCGGATCCATCACGGCGCTCTTGGCGATCATGTCGACAGCGTCGGCGATGTGCGCGGCCTGGCCGAGCGTCGGCGGCGGACCCTGGTCGTAATACAGGTTGTTGGTCGTGCTGCGGACCAGCGAATTCATGCCGAACGGCTTGACGCTGTTCCAGTGCGGGCACAGTGCGGCCTGAATCGCGGCACCGATGATTTCGCCGTTCTGCAGCACGAGGAAGTCAAACGCCAGCGGCTGCCAGCGGTTGGCGTTCTGCATGATGCAGCCGGGGATCTTGAACGGCATGGCGAGATTGGAGGGGACGTAGCCGTTCGTCGCGGCGTAGTTCCCCTGCTCGTTCGAGCCGTCGGCCAGACCTGCAGCGAGAATCACGGAGGCAATCCGATTGCCGATCGCCGCCGGGGTGTCGCCCACGGTCGTCGTGAAGTTCTTGTTGTAGCCGAGCTCGAGGAAGAGCGCATCGAAGGCGGCCTGAATCGCCGCGATGTTCGGACCGTTGCCGGTCACGTATCGGGCCTTCAAGATGCGGTACGCGGCGTAGCTGATCGTCTCATGCCGCGCGGCTTCGACGTCACGGGCGGTGTGCTTCTCAATGAAGTACACGCCACGGGCGGTGCTGTCGTAGGCCGCCCAGCCGTCATACATCGCCGACGACACGTGGTACAGGTTGCGGGCATGGACGGGAGGCCGAGGTGTGGAGAGGCGGATCGCCTGGAGGATCTCTTCATCCCACTGCCTGGCGATTGACCACTCGGGATTGACCCCGCCGCCAAATGCGCCCGCCGATACGCTGGACGCGAGCAGAATCGCGCCAACCAAGTGCTTCTTCATCTTCTATTCCCCGCAAACGATGTGATGTGACCGACGGTCATCCGAGGACCTCTGGTCCAGAGAACTCCGCCATCCGTGACGACGCTGACCCCAATGCCGTCCGGGAGTGTGACGCGGTCTTCACCTGATGCAACCCCAAATGCCGCCAAGTATTAGGTGTCTACCGATTTTTTGACTCCTTTCCGCAGTTGAGTGCATCCGGAGCCGCACGCGCCATCGCTTGGCGGTCACGGGCGTCTCGGCACCTCCGGCCAGTCGCGACGGTGCCGCTCCGGTCCGAGTCGCGCGAGGCACCACTGACTCGGATGGCGGCGCGTGATGACGCCTTCTCGGTCCTGCCGCGCCATCGGATCGCGCGGCAACGCGCTTTTGCATGCTGTGGGTTGCAGCAAACTCCTTTAGACTGCGGTGACGTCCGGCGATCAATGCTGGTGCGCTGCTACTGCGTGATTGGTGCGTGACTAGTGCGTGACTAGTGCGTGACTAGTGCGGTCGTTTCCTGATGATTCAATTCCGTTTTCGAGGAGTGTGGTGTGCTTTATCTCCCTGCCGATCAGATGCTTCAGCGAGCCAAGACCGCACTCACTGATGGAAAGCTCGGATTCGCCGAGCAGGCGGCGCGATCTGTCGTCAATGCCGCGCCGACACTGGTCGACGGATGGGTGACTCTTGGCCGCGTGCTGACATCGACGGTGCGGCTGGATGAAGCGGAAGACGCGTTCCGCACAGCCGACGAGGTGAACTCGGATCATCTCGACACGTCGCTCGCACGAGCGCAGCTGCAATGGCGCCGGGGGAATGACGCCGAAGTCATCCGACTCGCGAACATCGTGCTTCGCAAGATTCCCGATCAGCTCGAGGCGACGATACTTTCGGGCATGGCGCATCGACGGCTCGGCCAGCTTGACGATGCCATCCGAATCCTGAAGCCGATCTCAAAGCAGGCGTCCGGCGCCGCCGCGATGGCATGGACCATGCTGGACATGAAGAGTCCGTCCAGCGCGATTGATGTGCTCACGCCGCATACGGTCGCAATCGCGACGCAACCGCCCTCGGTGAAGGCGCCGCTCTTTCACGTGCTCGGACAGGCGCACGAAGCAACGGGCAACTTCGAAGCCGCGTTCCGCGCGTATACCGTTTCGAAGACAGCGACGCCGGTCAACTTCGCCGAAGACCAGTTTCGCGCCGGGCTCAAGCTGCTCCCCGAAGTCTTCACCCCTGAACTGCTGCAGAACGGTCCGCGGTCGACCGTACAGACATCGCGACCGGTGTTCATTGCCGCGATGCCGCGCTCCGGAACGACGCTCCTTGATCGCATCATCGCAGCCCATCCGCTTGCAGCGGGAGCCGGCGAAACGCGGGCACTGCGGCGGCAGATTTCCGAGTGGTCGTCGACCGATCCGAACGCCGCCTGGCCGCGCGTCACGCGCAACTTTTTGACGGCCGACCTCAATCGCATCGCCACGCGCTATCTGACGGAGACGACGCAGTTCGGTCCGGGCGCGGAGCGGATTTCGGACAAGCATCTGCAGAACTGGACCCACGTCGGACTGATCGCGATGGCGTTTCCCGACGCGAGAGTGATTCATCTGCAGCGCGATCCGATGGACATCGGGATCTCGTGCTTTGAGCGGCTCGAAGGGCCCGCGATTCCGTGGAGCACAAATCTGAAGTCGATCGGTCTCGCCATCAAGGCGACTGAATCACTCATGGCGTACTGGAAGGAACACTCGCGCATCAAGATCCTCACGGTTCAGTACGAAGATCTCGTGCGCCACCAGGAGCGTGAAACCCGGCGCGTCATCGAGTTCCTCGGGCTGCCGTGGGATGACGCGTGCCTCGCGCATCATGACCGTGCGGGCGCACGCGAACCCAGAGCAGACGGTGTTGCGGCGCCAGTCGCCCCGCCGCCGACGCTCGGCTCAGAGCAGGCAAGCCGTCCCGTCAGCGACAAGTCGATCGGCCGCGCGGCGCGATTCGGCCGACTGCTCGATCCGCTGCGCGAGGCGCTCGCTTCTGAGACGATCTGACTCAGCGCACGACCCCTCCATCACAGGACCGGTGATGTGAGGCCGAGCGCGTTGTCGACGACCCGGTGCCACCAGCGGCGCTGCGCCCATTCCTCGGGATCGATGCGCGCACTGCGCTCGATGTAACTTCCTGCAGTTCGCGCATCGCGTGCGTGGCGACCTCGTCGTACAGAACCAGACTGACCTCGAAGTTGATTTCAAAGCTTCGACGGTCGAGGTTGGCGCTGGTCATGACACTGAGCATGCCATCGACGGTGATGGTCTTGGCGTGCAGCATGCCGCCCTTGAACACGACGATCTGCACGCCCGCGTCCAAAAGCCGCTGAAAAAATGACTGGCTCGCGAAGCGCACGAGGTGCGAATCATTGTGTTCCGGCACAGCCAGTATCACTTTGACCCCGCGGCGGGCTGCAGTGATGATCGCGAGCATCGTGGGTTCATCAGGCACGAAGTAGGGCGTTGTCAGCACCAGCTCGCGCTGCGCGAGGTGCACGCACGTCGCGACAAGTTGCTGCATCGCCTGCTCCCCCTTCATCGGTCCGGTGGCGACGACCTGCACGAGCGCGCCGCCGTCCGCGGCGGTCAGCGGGTGCAGCGTCTCTTCAAGGTCTTCGTTGGTCTCGAGCCACCAGTCTTCGATGAAGACGCGCTGCAGCTCGCTCGCTCCGGGGCCTTCGATGCGTGCCGTGGCGTCGACCCACATGACCCGCGAGCGCTTGACTTTGAAGTCAGCGGCGGCCAGATTGTGGCTGCCGAGGTAGCCGATGTCGCCGTCGACCACGACGATCTTGCGATGGTTGCGCAGATCGATCCGCTGAAAGAGTGCGCGAATCAGGCCTGCAGGCAAGGCCGGCACCACGCGCACGCCCGCCTCCTCGAGGCGCTTTCTCGACGCGCTTCGGTTGAAGCCGAACGAGCCGATGGCGTCCATCACAAATCGGACCGGAACCCCCCTTCTCGCTGCGCGCTCCATCGCCTCGAACACAGGCTTGCTGCTGTGATCCTCGATCGCGATGTAGAACAGCACATGCACATGCTCCGTGGCCGCGTCAATGTCCTCGGCGATGCGCGCGAACAATTCGCCCGGATCGGAGAAGAACTCGACGTCGTTGCCGCCGATTGGCGGCATGCCCGAAATCTGCCCAGCCAGCGTCGCAAGACCACGCGTTCCGGCGGGCATCGATTCGAACGTTGTTCGGACGCTGCGAACCCGCAGCGAACGCGCGGTCAGGGTTCGCTCTTCGAGCTTCGCCCGCTGCCTGTCGATTGAACGGCGGCGCCGCTTCTGCAGCCAGGGCTTGCCGAACAGCCAGTACAGCGTGGCGCCGGCGAACGGAATGATCAGGATGAGCAGCAGCCACGATGTCGCCGACGCGAGCCGGATGCGGCGCTGGGAGAGCACCGCGAAGATCGTGACGAGCGCGTACGTGAGCTGCGCGGCCCACAGGGTTTCGACGAGGATTCTCGCTTCCACGTCGGCGAGCCTATCCGAGGTGGTCCCGCAGCGCCGTCCTGATCAACGGACCGGCCAACGGACTGACTGAGACCGTTACAATCTCGCGTCGCCATTTGCCTCGTAGCCCCCTTAGCTCAGCTGGATAGAGCGGGTCTTTCCTAAAGACCAGGTCGCAGGTTCGAATCTTGCAGGGGGCGTTAATGAATCCTTCTCCTGATCGTCGTCGCCTTGCTGTCCCGGAGACGTTGATCCTCGCGATCTCGGTCGCCCTGGTGTGGTTTCTCGCGTGGGCGCATCCCCTTTATCCCCCGGATGAAGGACGATTCGGCTCTGCCGCCGCGACGATGGTGGACACCGGGAACTGGCTCGTTCCCGAGTTCCGCGGTCGAGCCCATCTCACGAAACCTCCGTTGACGTATTGGCTGCAGGCGATCGGCGTGCATGTGTTCGGGCGGACGGAGCTGGCGGTGCGATGGCCGGCGCTGCTCGCGACGAGCCTGGCGCAGTGCTGCCTCTTCTGGTTTGCGCGCCGGACGCTTGGAACGCGGCCGGCGCTCGTCGCGGTCGCCGTCGCCGCCGTCATGCCGAGCGTTCTGATCGTCGGACGGCTCGCGAACACCGATGCGATGCTCGCGTGCGCCTGGCTCATCGCGCTCGCCAGCGGTTTCCTGATGATCGAACGACGCCTTGCCGCGATGCCTGCGTTCGTGCTGTTCTGGACGGCAATGGCGGCGGGCTTCCTGACCAAGGGCGCTGCGGGATTCGGGCCGCTGATTGTCCTCGCGGCGTGGTGCGTTCTCGGCCGCCGCGCCCGCGATCTCGCGCGACTTCATGCGGGGTGGGGACTGCCCCTGGCGCTGGTGCCGCTCGGAGTCTGGATTGCGGCGGTGACCACGCGCCACCCCGACATCGGGCAAGTGTGGTGGGAACAGACCATTGGCCGCGTCACCGGCACAACGGATCTGAGTCAGGAACCGTGGTGGTTTTACGTGCCGGTCTTCCTCGGCGGCATGTATCCGGCCACGGTGATGCTCGTCCTTCCCGTTTTCAATCTCGGGTTCCGTGATGCGTGGCGCGCGGTGTGCGGCGGCGACCTGCGGGCGTTGCTGCTCGTCGCCGTCATCCTGCCGTTCCTCGGCTTCAGCCTCTCGCGCGGGAAGCTGCCGACCTATCTGCTGCCGTTGGCGGCGCCGACGGCGATGCTCGTCGCCATCACGCTGAAGCGATGGCTGCGCGGCGAATACGACGAAGTCGCCGATCGCGCGCGGACCACGTTCGTCCCGCCGGATGTGCGGCGCACGCTGGCGATCGTCGCCGTGCTGGTCTTCGTCGCCCAGCTCGGCGCGGCGATCTACGCGGGCTCAGCTGCCCCGGAACTATGGGCACTGATGCTGCCGCTCGCGATCGCGCCGCTCGGATGCATCGTGCTGTGGCGGTTGTGGAACGACCGGCAGCAGCGCGAGCGCGGACTCGCCATCGCGTGGGTCGGCCTCGTTCTGAGCTGGACGATCATCTTCGGCATCGAGACCCGATACACCACGATGATGGGCAGCAGCACGCTGCTCAGCAGCCTGCGTACACACTTCGGTGTCGACCAACCGACGATCGTGACCGTGAGCTTCCACGATCCGACCATCGCGTTCTACAACGGGGGCCAGCCGACGCGCGACATCGGATCACTCAACGAATTGCGCGGGCTGAGGGACGTGAAGCTGCCTGCGATCGTTCTCATGCAGCAGGCCGAGATGACGGAACTCCTCGACGGCGATCACGGGGTCGCCGGGCATCTCGAGCCGTTCGGCACCTGGACGAAATGGTTTGCGGTGCGCGTGAAGATCTTCGTCCTCAACGTGCCGCCATCCGAGCTTCCCCATCCGTGATTCAGGCAGTCGCGACTCAGTCGATCTCGTGGGGACCAACCGGCTTCTGAAAACCGGTGCGGTTCGCTCGGTCTCGCCTCGCCTGCGCGAAGCACAGAATCGCCCAGACCGCGCACACAGCGAGCCACATCCCGTTGACGGCGAGAACGGGGAGCACCGGCGAGTGAAGGAAGTCGTCCATAGGGTTCCCAGCATATCGGTAGGCGAGCAATTCGGCAGGCAACGAGCCCAGGAGAAGGTCACTCTTCTTCATCGCGCGGCCGGAACCGCGCCATCTCCGCGTCGCGCACAGTGCTCGGGGCAGCTTCGTCGTGGCTGTACTCCATGAAGAACGTCCCGACGCCGGCCGTGAGCGACTTGAGCTGGTTCGCGTAGTTCGCCACTTCCGCGAGCGGTGCTTCCGCGCGGATCAGCGCCTGCCCGCCCGCGACCATGTCCGTCGCGTGGATGCGGCCGCGCTTGCCGGAGAGATCGCCCGCGATGGTGCCGATCGAGTCCGATGGAACGTTGATCTCGAGCTTGACGATCGGCTCAAGCAGCGCCGGTTTCGCCTTCATGACCGCATCGATGAATGCTCGTCGACCGGCTGTGACGAACGCGACTTCCTTGCTGTCGACGGGGTGATACTTCCCGTCGTAGACACTCACGCGCACGCCCGTGATCGGATAGCCGGCGATCGCCCCCTCGGCGAGCGCCTGGCGGATGCCCTTTTCGATGGCGGGCAGGAACTGCTTGGGGATGGAGCCGCCGAACGTGTCGTCGACAAACTCGAAGTCGGGCCCCCCCTTGCCGTCAAACGCGGGCAGCGGCTCGACGCGCAGAAAGACTTCGCCGAACTGCCCTGCGCCGCCGCTCTGCTTCTTGTGGCGATGATGTCCCTCAGCGCGGGTCGTGATTGTTTCCTTGTACGCGATGCGCGGCGGGCGGCTCGTGACTTCGACGCCGTAGCGGTCCTTGAGCATGCGGACTTTCACGCGCAGATGAAGTTCGTCGAGTCCGCGGATGACCGTTTCACCCGTTGCCGGGACGTGCTCGATCCGCATCGTGGGATCTTCGCTGTAGAGTTTCGCGAGCGCCTCACCGAGCTTTGCTTCGGCGGCGCGGTTCGCGGCCTGCACCGCGATGCCGTACATGGGTACGGGAAGCGGCAACGGCCGCAGGTGCACGTGCTCGCCGATCTCGCCGTCGTGCAGCACGCTGTTGAAGTGAATGTCGTCGATCTTGCTGGTCGCCCCGATGTCACCTGCCACGAGGTGGTCGACTTCGACGTGCTTCTGCCCCATCAGGCGAAACAGATGCGCGATGCGGATCGGCTTCTTGCCGTCATCGACCTTGGGGTGCGAATCCTTCTTCACCGTGCCTTGATGCACGCGGAAGATGGCGAGCTTGCCGACGTATGGATCGCTCGTCACCTTGAAAATGTGGCTGACGGCCGGCAGCGCGGGGTCCGCTACCGCGCGCCACTGTTTCAGTTCACCGTCCTCCTCGTATTCGAACGGGCGCGGATTGCCCTCGCCCGGGGTGGGGCAGAGTTCCGCGATGACATCGAGCAGTTCAGGCACGCCGACTCCCGTCTTCGCGCTGACGAAGCAGATCGGGATGAGGTGCCGCTCGCGCAGCGCACGCTCAAACACTTCGTGCAGCACGCCGTCCGGCAGGACCTCGCCGCCGAGATACGCGTTGAGCGCCTTCTCGTCGACTTCCACAATCTGTTCGACAATTGCCGTGTGAAAATCAGCCACGTCGCCCAGGTCGCTGGTGCCGGAGGCGCCCCGATAGCAATCGATGACGCCGCTGCCGTTGCCGGTAGGAAGATTGATCGGGCGGCAGATCGCGCCGAACGTCTCCTGCAGGGACGCAAGCAGTTCAGGCACCTCGCCTGGATCAGTGGCGCAGTGGTCGATCTTGTTGACGATGATCATGCGCGGGAGATCACGGCCTTCGGCGATCGCCAGCATGCGCCGCGCAGTCGGATCCATCCCTTTGCCGCAGTCAAGGACGACTGCGATCGTCTCGACCGCCGGAAAGACGGTGATCGCCTTGCCAAGAAATCCGGGGGAACCCGGCGTATCGATGATGGAGATTTCCGCGCCTTTGTGGCGGAAGTGCGCGATCGAGCTGTCGATCGAGTGGAGCAGTTCCTTGGCGAGGGGATCGTGGTCGCAGACGGTGTTGCCATCTTCCACGCGCCCGGCCTTCGTGATTGCTCCGGATCCGGCGAGCAATGCCTCGACCAGCGTCGTCTTGCCGGTTCCCGCCCCGCCCACGATCGCAATGTTGCGGATGTCGCCCGCCGAGTAACCACTCATCGCAAGCACCTCCTCGGACTTGGTCCCTCACGCGGCGTGCGGAGGAATCTGCTGTCCGGAGCCCTCCGGGGGGCGCCCGCGCCCGCGGCGCTTCGCCCCATATAGCGGTAGCCTACTGCACAGAACGGTCGCGTCGCCATCGTCCACCGGACCGTCTTTCGTCAATCAACAAGTCCGCCATGTCGACCGCTTCGACTGTTCACGCCTTCAACCCGGCGTTCAATATTGTCCTGCTGCATCCGGAGATCCCGAACAACACCGGCAACATCGGCCGAACTGCGGCCGCGACCGGATGCCGGCTGCACGTCATCCATCCGATAGGCTTTGACATGGATGAGAAGGCGCGACGCCGGGCCGGACTCGACTACTGGCATCTCGTCGACTGCCGCGAGCACGCCAGCTGGGACGCGTTCCTCGCCGCGGAGGCGCCGCTGCGGCTATGGCTCTTCACGACGCGTGCGACGCGGCCGCATTGGCAGGCGCAGTTCACACGCGGTGACTACCTGCTGTTTGGCCGCGAAACCCGCGGCGTGGACGACGCCGTGCATGCGACCGTCGCTGAGCGCTGGGGCGCCGACCATCGCATCGCCCTGCCGATGGTTCCGATCCCGGAGGCACGAAGCCTGAACCTTGCGACGGCGGCGGCCGTTGCCGTGTACGAAGGCCTGCGCCAGTTGGAGGCAGCCGGGACGCTCCCGTGGCCGCTGCGGACTTGAGTGAGTTCCGTCATTCGCCGCATCATCCGCTCGGACTTTCGCGTACAGTCCGTTGACCGGATGAGCGTGACGAGGCCCGCGGCCTTTCGCCAGCGCTTTTGCCTTGGCACGCCATTCGGTTGCGGCGACAGTGCTCGGAGACGGTCCCACGACGGCCTTTCTCCGGGTTCACACGCTGGATTCTGACTGGCGAGCCTTCATCCTCCGACGAGGTTTTCGCCATGTCCGCCCTCCGCCCCACTATTACTCGTTCGCTGCACCGCAACCGGTCCCGTTCCACGCGACGGCTCGCGTTCACGATCACCGAACTTCTGGTCGCGGTCGGCATCATCGTGCTGCTGATCGGCATCCTGCTGCCGGCGCTCTCCAAAGCGCTCGGGAACGCCCGGCGCTCGCAGACCAGCTCGACGATGCAGGAGTTCGCGAAGGCCTGCGACAGCTTCTACCAGGAGTTCGGGTATTACCCCGGCCTCATTCCTGAACACATCCTTGCCATGGATCCGCAGTTCTCAGGCACGGAGAACGCGCTGTTTCATCTCATGGGCGGCGCGGTCGCTCAGGACGATCCCGACTACGCATCGTTCGGTACCGGCTGGGTCCAGTACACAGTTGGATCCGGCAGCAACACGTTCACCCTCAAGGTGAACCCGGCCGAGATAGGCAAGGGCCCGCGGGTCGCCGGCAAGCAGTATCCACCGTTCTATTCACCGAAGTCCGATGAACTTGCCGTCACCGAGGGACAGGTGTTGAACGTCGTTGACATCAAAGACGTTCTCGACGCCTGGGGTCAACCGATCATCTACCTTCGCGCGATGCGCGAGAACGGGCCGCTCGTGGGCAATCCGAACGTCGCCCAGTTCAGCATCGGCCCCGCCCTGCCCTACACCGACTCGTTGGCGTTGGGCGAACTCGGCAAGGCCCAGCCGCAGGTGAGCCTGATCAACGCCTCCACCGTCGCCGACGTCAACTCGACACTTGCCCAGTTCATCCGCAGCCCCGCGTTCGGACCGAACAACGCTCCGCTGAACGGATCGCCGCGCGGTCGCTACGTGCTGATTTCAGCTGGGGCGGACGGCGTGTACCTCTCCAAGTTCGACGGACTGGGAACATCGGCGACGCCTCTCATCGATGTCGTCAACAGCGGGACCAATCCGGGCGGACCGGCCGCGCTCGACAAGTACGACGATGTCCGCGTCTTCGGCGGCGGCTGACCAGATGACAAAAGGGGCGAGCATTGCTGCTCGCCCCCTTTCCATGCCCTGCTGTCTGCGTTGATGAGGTTCTCGGCGCGATCAGCGCGTCGGCGCGTCGCCGGCCGGTCGCTCACGCGCCGGTCGCTCGCGCGACGGCGGGGTGGTGCCGTCGCGGCTGGGTGCCTCACGACCTGGTCGCGCCCGCTGCGGCGCGCCTTCGCGTGCCGGCTTGCCGTCGCGTGACTTCGCGCGATCGGCCGCAGCGGCGCGGGACTTCGCCTGCAGCTCGCCGAGCTGCTTCCGCTGATCGTCCGTGAGGAGCTCGCTGATCTTCTTCTGGACCTGCGAAGCATTCGGCTTCTTGTCCATGATCTCCTTCAGTTCCTTGGTCGTCGCCTCATCCGGTGTCCCGCCGTCCTTGGTCTGCTGGCGGCGCAGGTCACTCAGCTCCTTGATTCGGTGGGCATGCAGATCCTGGAACTCGCGGCTGGCGGTCTGGAACGCGACGACCATTTCATCAATCTTGGTCGTCTGCTCGCCCGTGAGCGAGAGCTGCTTGACAGACTTGACGTATCCCTCGAGGGCGCCGACCCGCGCTCCACCGGCGCGATCCGGATTGGCCCGGCCCGTCGGGCTCTCACGACCGGCTGGACGCTCACGACCCGCGGGACGCTCACGACCGGCTGGACGCTCGCCGTCACGTGGAGCTCGTGGCTCACGAAGCGGCGGCTGACCCCGGTCGGGTGTCGCTGGCGGCACGGGCTTGTCGTCGGCGAAGACAACGGTCGGGGCGGAAAGGGCAACTGCCAGGGCCAGGAGGCCGATCGGACGCAGGAAGCGGGTCGAAGAGATACGCATAGGAAGAAAACTCCGAAGGGGGCCATCTCGAACGGGAACGTCCGGTCATCGGTCAGAATGTCACCAGAACGTTCTGGCGACAAACCGGAATTCTGTCAGAAGATGGGCGGGCGCTGTCGCTGGGAACCGTAAGGCGGTCCCGACGCTGCAGCGACCGCGTCCGAACGCCAGTGCCGATCGGCTATTTCTGGCGGGAGCATTCAGCCTTGGACCTTTGTCGCCCCGTTCACGGCCCGACGCATCGCTCACCTGACGCGTGCCAGCCTCTATGATCGCGGGCTCTCTTGCCTTTCCCCCAAGGTTCTGGCCCCCTCCCCCCGCTCATGCCGCTTACCAGCCACCAACTGTACGACGCCCTCCGGACGGTCAAAGATCCCGATCTGCACAAGGACCTCGTCACCCTCAACATGGTGAAGGATGTCCAGGTGAACGGGGACGATGTCCGTTTGACCATCGAGCTGACCACCCCCGCGTGTCCCATGAAGGACAAGATTCGAGGGGATATCGAGGAAGCGGTCGAGCGCCAGGCCCGCAACGCCGGGGAAACGCTCGGCACCGTCCATGTCGAGTTCACAGCCGATGTTCGCCGGCCCAACGAGAAGGTCCGTGACACGTCGAATCCGCTTCCGAATGTGCGGCAGATCGTCGCCGTCGGGGCCGGAAAGGGCGGTGTCGGCAAGTCGACGATTGCCGTCAACCTTGCGGTCGGGCTGGCCCGCATGGGAGCACGAACCGGTCTGCTCGACGGCGACATCTACGGCCCGAGCGCTCCGACGATGCTCGGGCTCGATTCGGTCGGGACGGTCGCACGTGGCAACATGCTGCTTCCGTTTGACGTGCACGGGATCAAGGCGATGACGATCGGCAAACTCGTCGATCCGGACAAGGCATTGATCTGGCGCGGCCCGATGGCGCATGGTGCGTTCAAGCAGCTCGCGGTGCAGACAGACTGGGGCGATCTTGATTACCTCATCGTCGACCTGCCGCCAGGAACGGGCGACGTGCCGCTCACGCTCTCGCAGCTGCTGCCGCTCACCGGCGCCGTGATTGTGTGTACACCGCAGCAGGTCGCGCAGGACGACGCGCGGCGCGCGGTGCGCATGTTCCAGCAGCTCGGTGTGGACGTGCTCGGGGTCGTCGAGAACATGAGCTACTTTGTCGCTGACGACGGAAGCGAACACGATCTCTTTGGCCGCGGGGGCGCGGAGATCATGGCGCAGACGATGGGCCTTCCGTATCTCGGCGCGATTCCGATCTTCACGGCGCTGCGCGTCAATTCAGACGCCGGCGTGCCTCTCAAAAACTGGGAACATCCGCCGCTCGGCGCCGCGCTCGACCGCATGGTCAAGAACGTTGCAAGCCAGGCGTCTATCGCCAGCTTCGGCAACACGTTCGTGCAGCCGACTCTGAGTGTGCGCTAAGAAAATCGCCGGGCCGCCCCACGAGTGAGCGGCCCGGCGTCAGTTGAAACCATTGTGGCTTAGAAGCTTCGAATCACTTTCGACGACGCGCTCCGAACAGGCCCGCGAGCCCGATCAGGGCAAGCGCTCCTGGTGCGGGAACGAGACGAGCCTGGTCCTGAGCAGATGAGTTCACGAGACCGTCGACATCGGCGTACAGCCACCCGCCGACGCCGAGCGATGCATGCATCGCGTTGTAGTACGCAAGCACGTCAGCAGTCGCGTTGACGCGGAGGCCGCCCAGCGTGAGCGACATCTGCGACTTCAGCGTGCCCAGATCGACCGCGGTGAAATTCTCGTGCGAGATCTCCCAGATCGCGAGGGCGAACGCTGCCGCTTTCGAGTTTGTGTTGGCGAGATTCGCTTCAGGGACGATCGTGCCGGGGGCAGTGTCGGCCCAGCGTGCGAACAGGTCGCGCATGAGACCGGCCTGCAGCACGCCCATCGGACCCGGCGCCAGCGGCGCCTGCGGAGCGTTCTCCAAGGCGACGACATCGAACGTGTAGGCGTTTCCGATCGTGATGCCCTGATACAGCTGAATGCACCAACCAATGAACTGTTGGTTGGTGTCGGTGTCGACCCAGTGATGGTCGAATGCACTCAACGAATAGAACGGACCGCTGCCAGCCTGGTTCCATTGGACGGTTGAGTTGTATGAAACGCTCTGGCTCTTGCCGTAGCCGAGTCCAAGGTAATCCACGTTGATGCTGGCGGAGGCGGTGGATGCGATGACCGCAGCGACCCCGACGCCCATAATCATTTGCAAAGTCGAGGACATATCTGACTCCGAAAGGGTGGCACCGGGAAATAACAATTTCCCAGCCCTTTCAGGTCCTCGCTCCGAGGAAGAACATACATGCAACTCAGCGTCAGGCAAACAGGATCTGCATGACTTTGCAGGCGTTATCGGTGCTCGCTGCGCAGCACACGCAGTCCGGTCAGTAATGCATCGAGATGCTCGCGGCGATGCGCGGCCGAGATCTGCACGCGCAGGCGCGCATGCCCTTCGGGAACGACCGGGAACCCGAACCCGATCACGAAAACGCCCAGCTCGAGCAGGCGCCGGCTCATGGCGATCGCCTTCGCAGTGTCGTGCACGATAATGGGACAGATCGCCGTTGAACTCTCGAGGACTTCGAATCCTGTCGTCCGAATCCCTTCGCGCGCATACGCCACGTTGTCGCGCAGCGTCTGCATCCGCTGCGGTTCGCGCATCAGAATCTCGATGGCCTTGTCGGCGGAGCACGCGACCGTGCATGGCAGGGCATTCGAAAAGAGCGTCGGTCGACCACGCTGGATGAGCATGTCGATGCCGCGACGTGATCCGGCGACGTAGCCGCCGGCGGCGCCGCCGAGCGCCTTGCCGAGCGTGCCCGTGAAGAAATCAATGGACGAGCCCGGCATGGCAAACTGCTCATGCGTCCCGCGGCCGGTCAAACCCAGGACACCGGTCCCGTGGCTGTCGTCGACGACGAGGAGCGCTCCGAATTCATCGCACAGCGCGCGGATCGCGGGCAGATTGGCGATGTCGCCTTCCATGCTGAAGACGCCGTCGGTGACGACCCAGATCTGGCCGGTCACATCAGCGTTGGCCCGCGCTTCGGACAACTTCGTTCGCAGTCCGGCGAGATCACCGTGCTTGTACACCGTGCGATGCAGCCCCTTCTTGATGCTGGCCGCGAGCCGAATGCCGTCGATGATCGACGCGTGATTCAGTTCGTCCGAGATGATGATGTCGCCCGGATCGCAGAACGTTGGGAAGAGCGCTTCATTCGCGTTCCAGCAGCTGGAGAACGTGTATGCCGCCTCGACGCCGTAGAACTGGGCGATGCGCCGCTCCAGACGCTCGTGACAGTCGAACGTGCCACAGATAAAGCGCACACTCGCCGTTCCCGCGCCGTACTTCCGGAGTCCCTCGATGCCCGCTTCGATCACCTCGGGATGATTCGCAAGGCCGAGGTAATTGTTGGAGCAGAAGCACGCGACCTGGCCAATGCCGCGCAGACGGACTGTCGCGTCCATCGGCCCTTCGATCATCTGGAGGTACTTCAACTGGCCCGACTGCTTGAGCATGGTCAAGGTGTCGTCGGCCCGACGTACGAACGGAAGTGCCCCGGTGGTGGAGGTGGTGGTCGTGGTGGTCATGGTGGTCATGGTGGTCATGGTGGTCATGGTGGTCATGGTGGTCATGGTGATCATGGTGATCATGGTGATCATGGTGATCATGGTGATCATGGTGGCGTGCGGTTGTGAGAACCGGAAAGCGTCAGGCGTAACGGGAGCGGATCTTCGGCACCAGGTACTGCTCGAACGCTGAGCGCGTCGTATGCGTCGGCTTCCAGCCCCAGTCGCGCCGCGCGGCGGTGTCGACGAGATCTTCGGGCCAGCTGTCAACAATCGACTGGCGGGCACAGTCCGGTGCGAACGTGATCTCCGCTCCTGGAAACGCACCGCGAACGAGTCCGGCAAACTCGTCCGCCGACGGACTGAACGCCGTGACGTTGTAGACGAGCTGTGTGAGGCCGGCTTCGGGCGCAGCGGCGAGTTGCAGGAGGGCATCGATTGCCTCCGGCATCGTCATGAATGGAATGCGGGAGTCCGGCCGGACGAAGCACGCGTATGGTCTGCCTGCTGCACCGGCGTGAATCATTTCGGGGCCGTAATCGCTCGTTCCGCCGGAAGGGACGGTCTCGGCCGAAATGATGCCGGGAAAACGGATCGAGCGGAAATCGATCGGATGTTCGATGCGGTCCTTCGCGAGCGTGCGGTAGTGACGGGCGTAGTAGCGGCCGAGGTGTTCCCCTTCGAGCTTGTTGACGCCGTACATGGTGCGTGGCTCGAGAAACTGGTCTTCGCGCACGGCGCCGGACTTCTGCTTTGTCGCGAGGTCGGCGATGCCGTACACCGCGATCGAACTCGGGAAGATGAACTTCACGCGCCGTCCATGCGCCCGCGCCTCTTCTGCGGCAACGCGGAGCAGGTTCACCGTGCCGACCACATTCACGGCGTGCGCCGTTTCAGGCACGAATTCGCCGCGTGTCGACAGGAGCGCGGCAAGGTGGAAGATCTCGTGAATCTCGTACTGCGCCTGCAGCCGCTCCATCAGCGCTCGATCGCAGATATCGCCGACGAAGCACTGCTGCACGAACGCGCGACTGGATTCGTCCATCTCGCGAACATCGACAGCGATGATCTGCTGAGCGTTCTGGGCCGCCTGGGCTGCGAGGCGGCTCAGCAGGCCATGGCCCATTTCCCCGCCCGCGCCGGTGACCAGAATTGCGGCCGTGCGGCTGCTGCCGGAGGGAGCTGATGCCGCGTTGAACGAGGGCGTCGTCGAGAGAGACAAGGCAGAACATTCCTTCCAAAAAGCTGGACTTCGAGCGACTGCGCAAGCCGAACGCAGAACGGCGATTGTACTGTTGCCGACGCTCGATTTGCGACGGTTACGAATCCTGCGGCGGCCGTCGCTCGACATCACGCTCGCGCAGCAAGCCGCGCCGCTCGGCGATGGCTACGTGTTTCATCAGCGTCGCCGCAGCCGCGCCGCCGGACGCGACGAGGCCGCGCCACCCGTCCCGCCAGGCGGATCGGACGACGAACTGCTTCACGAAGGCGAAGCCCGGGCGAATGAGCACGTCGATCAGCCGGCCGCCTCGGATTCCGGCCGAACTCGAGTCAGCGGTTGCGGTGGTCGCACCGCGTGCACGATCGTCCGCGCTGATGCTCGCGTAGCGAACCTGGCGGCGCAGCATGTCGTCGACATCCGCCCAGGAGTCATGCAGCAGACTCCCTTCGAGACGTCCGACACTCCCCTGCACGCTGATGAAGTAATGCGGTGGCGTTCCTGTCACGCGTCCGACATGCGGACGGAAGAGCCGCAGACGAAACTCCGGTTGAAACGCGTGGCGCAGCACGCGCCCCGCTAAGACAAGGCGACGATTCAGTGCAAACCCGGCGTGGCCCGTCGGTGTCGCGAGCGCTGCCCGCACCGAGCGCTGCAGCGGCTCGTCCAGCGCTTCATCGGAATCGAGCAGAAGGATCCACCCGCGTTGCAATGCGCCCCCGTCGGCCGCAGCGAGCGAACTCGCCGCGCGGTCAATCGCGTGCTGCGTCTGGGCGACATAGCCGGACCACGGATGGTGCTCGACGACTGCCCCTGCGGCGGTGCAGCGTTCAATCGTTCCGTCGGTCGATCCCGAGTCGATGACAACAATCGTGGCGGCAAGCCCTCGCACGCTGTCGAGCGTCGCGTCAATCGTCCGCAGGCTGTTCATCGTCGTTAGCGCGACGGCAAGATCGGGGAGTGGCGCCTGCGGCGGCTGGGACGTGGATGGGGACATCGAAGCGCGCCATCGTAGCGGAGCGGAAGGCGGGCTCTTCGGGAGCGGGCTCTCCGGGAGCGCCGCCGACGGCCGCCGCGCTGCGCGGGCATAATGACGATCATGCCCGAACTCTTGACCCCACCGGCCGCACGCGTTCCGCTCACGATCGGGCCTTGGGGGCGCATGGCGCTGATCGTCGGGGCGGTCATGGTCGGGACCGGCGCGGCCGCGGCGGACGTCGACGCGCGCCCAAACGTGTGGACGATTCCGTCGCTTCAGAAGGACGCGACCGTCACACTGGATGCCTTCGCCATCCCGCTCATCGAAGCAGCGTCCTTTGAGGATGCGGTTCGTATCGAGGGCTTTCTCCACGCGACCGAGCGATTCGCGCAGATGGACTTGATGCGGCGGCTTGCGGCCGGCGAGCTGAGTGAACTGCTCGGACCGCTGGCGCTGGGACAGGATCGACAGCAGCGTCTGATGCTGATGCGCCGAACTGCCGCGCGCGCCCTCGATGCGCTGCCTGCCGCGCACCGCGCGGTGCTTGATGCCTATGTCGACGGAGTCAACGCGGGTATCGCGTCGATGCCTCAGCCACCGGTCGAGCATCGGTTTCTGCAGGCGTCGATGGTTCCGTGGACGGCGGTGGATTCGATGCTGGTCACGCTCGCCATGTGCGCGATGCTGAACGACGGAGCGCGCGTCGAGATTCCGTTTGCGGAAGCGGCGGCGGCGCTGCCGGGGGAGCTAATGACGTACCTGCATCCGGGCGTCTCGAGCTTCGATGCGCCGGTCATCGAGGACTCGGCGCCGCCGACGCTGCCGCCGATTCCGGGGCCGGCCGTCGCCGACACTCGAGTTCTGCACGGCGCGGTGACTTCCTCGAACACAGGCTCGCGGTCGGAGCCCGAAGGGGCGAGCACAACGGATCACACCATCCACACCATCCACGCCATCCACACCATCCACGCCATCCACACCAGGGCCGAAGCGTTCACCGCGTTCATGCGTCCGGACAGCGACGTTGATCCGGTCGCGATCGGTTCAAACGGGTGGGTCGTCTCTGGGTCGCGCTCGTCGACGGGAGGCGCGATCCTTGTGAACGACATGCACCTGCCAATGAGCGTGCCGGGAATCTGGTACCGCGCATCGCTGCGGTTTCGGGACGCTCATCACCAGGAGAGGCAGCTCGATGGGGTGACGCTCCCCGGTGCGCCCGGACTCGTCAGCGGCAGCAACGGCGACGTTGCTTGGGGATTCACGAACGTCGAAGGTGACTTCATCGACTTTGTGGTGGTGGATCCGGACCCCGCGGACCCGGCGAAGTATCTGGTGCCTGGCGGAAGCGAGCCATATCGCATCGAGGAGGAGACCCTTCGCCCGCGCGGCAGCGAGCCGGAGGTGCTGAAGGTCCAAGTGACGCGTTGGGGGCCGATCGTCCGGACCGATGCCCAGGGTCGGCCGCTGGCGCTCATGTGGACGGCGCTGCAGCCCCATGGACTCAACATGGGACTGCTGGACTTTACCGACGTAACGAACGTGGCCGAAGCAATGACCATCGCGGCGCGGTGGCGCGGTCCGCAGCAGAACGTGCTCATGGCTGACCGCGCCGGGCACATCGGATGGACGATCGCGGGCTATCTCCCCGATCGCTTCGGCTTTGACGGATCCATCCCGACATCGTGGGCCGACGGATCACGCGGCTGGCGCGGGGAGCGTCCGGAGACGGACCGGCCGCGCATCATCGATCCGGAGAGCGGTGTGATCGTGACCGCGAATCAGCGAACACTGCCGGCAGAGAGGGCTCGAAGTTTCGGCTCGCTGTGGGCACCGCCCGAGCGGGCCGCGCGGATCCGCGAGCTGGCGCTCGCTGTTGATCAGCTTGACGAGAACGCGTGCGCAGCGATCCAGCTGGACACCACGGTGCCGATGCTGATCCGCTGGCGCGATGCGCTCGTGCCGGCGCTCGAACGCGGAGCGCGCGAAGCGCCCGGACCAGCTGAGGCCTCACCGTCGAAGACCTCGTCATCCAAGACCTCAAAGTCCGCGAAGGCCACGCCGACGACAGCGGAGCGATGCGCCGCCCTCGCCGATCTCCTCCGCGCATGGGACGGCCGTGCCGACGTCGATTCGGTGGCGATGGCGATCGTCGATCGTGCACGGCGCGACATCGCGTCGGCGATCGTGCGCGGCGTTGTCGAAGGGGCGATCGCGCTCCGGACTCCCACGATGGCCGCGACCGATCGCTCGAAGCTCGCCGCGCAGATCGCACGCCTGCCCGCTCAGGATGAAAGCATTCTTCGGATTGTGCTCGCGCAGCCCCTCCACCTCCTTCCATTCACCGATATGTCCCGTTCGAAATCATCGGATGCGAAATCATGGGATGCGTACCTCCAGCAGGCCATACTCGCAGCCGCCAGCGCGACGCGGACAAAGGACGGTCCCGCGTTGTGGGGCGATGTGAACGCCAGTGACTTCGCCCACCCGCTCGCCCAGGCGCTGCCGCTCATCGCCAGCAAGCTTCGACTCCCGTCCCACCCTCAGTCCGGCCACTGGTCGGCCGTGCGCGTCGCGACCCCGCGATTCGGTGCCAGCGACCGCCTTGTCGTCACACCAGGCCGCGAAGAGCGGGCTCTCCTTTCAGTCCCCGCCGGACAATCAGCCGACCCGGACAGCCCCCACCATCGCGACCTCCATCCGTCCTGGCGCGACGGGATCGCCTTGCCGCTGCGTCCGGGCGCACCGGTGCGGACGATCCGGTGCACCGCGCGCGAGGACGGCTGAATCTCACTCCGGCTCGACGGCCCCAACGGCACGGCTGGTTCGCTGGACCGCGAAGCTGCGGTGTCCTTATGGAGGACGGGGCGGGTGGAAGCGTCGTAGTGGATGCCCTGAGCGAGCGAAGCGAGTCGGATGAGCGTCAGGGCCGCGGCGCGTCTTCGCACACGGGGCAGATGTCCAGCGCCTTGAACGTGCAGGACGGGTCCCAGTTGTGGTCGCAGCAAAAGGGATCGATGGAACAGACGAGCACGCAGCACTCGAGGTCGTTGCACCCTGGCTCGAGGTCGAAGTTGAACTCGCAGCAATCATTGGTGCTTTGGCCGCAGGAAACCGTCGGACAGAATCCGCAGAACTGGCTCGCCCAGGTGGCGCACGAATCGTCCCATGCGATCTCGCAGCAGAAGGGATCGAAGTAGTCGCAGACGAATTCGCAGCACGCGGCGGGCTCGACGAGAGCGACCTGCGACGCTGGGCCAAGGAGCGCTTCGAATCGTTCGCCCGCGCCGCCAATCGCGGCGTGGCGACTCCGGCGCTCGCCGGCGTCGTGCGGGCGATACGTGGACCGGCACTCAACGCCTGCGGTCACCACGCGCAGGAGCGCGCAGTGACCGCAGGCTTCACAGCCGTAACGTCTGGCGAGTCGTTCAACGACGCGTTGTTTGAGCGTCAGTGACGCATCGCTTCCCGCCATGAATCGGCAAACATGCCGATGTCGGTTGCATCAATGCTGCCGTCGAGGTTGAGGTCTCGATAGTCGACCTCACCCGCGTCGGGGCCGGCGAAGAACGCGGCCCAGTCTGCTTCGTCGACGACCCAGTCACCGTTCCAGTCGGCCCATCCAGGTGCCGGAGGAATGATGTCGATGAGCTGGTGAATGCCGCCGGCAAACGTGATCGAGCTCCCCGACACCTGCACCGGAATCCGCAACCACGCGGCGGACGGCGTGAACAGCGCCAAGTCACCGGAGGTCGAGATGGCAACACGCAGCTGCAGCACGCCGTGCATTCCGTCGAATCGCACGTAGGAACCACCGGTGTGATCATCAAGCGTCATGACCAGCGCACCGCTTCCGACTCCGAACTCCAGATCTGCGCGCTCGACGATCAGCGTTCCGGAGTTCGGTCCGTGCGCCACGAGTTCGAGGCTGCCGTTCAGCCTGCCAGTCACCACCGACCCGAACGCCTCCATCCGGAACGCGCCTGCCTCGAGATCCAACCGCACCGGCGCGTCAGGCGGTTCCATCAACTTGAACATGCCATCGAACGCCCCTTCAAATTCAATGGTGTCGCCGTGCACGAACGGAATGCCCGCAGTGACGTTGCGACCGTTCGGGAGTTCCAAGGTCGTACCGCATGTCTCGTTGCCGATCTGGGTGAGGAGAGCCTTGAGACTCCCCACGATCCCGCCGGCGATGTCCTGCTCGCCGTCGAGGCATGCCTGATACCACTCGAGAATCTTCGTTGCGGTGGCCAGACGCCACTCTGCGAGCTTCTGAAAGCACTCTGCCCCTCCGGTCGGATCGAGTGCAGCGCGCTCCTTGCAGCACATGAATGCCTGCTCGTAGTACTTGTCGAGGAGAGCGTCCATCTCGCGCCGCTGCTCAGTGCAGCAGCCTCCGAGCACGAGCGGGAGTGAGGTGGCGGCGCTCAGTATCGCGCCGACGGCCCATCCGCGCCATCTCGCCTGCCAGCAACTCCTGACGTGAATGCTCTGCATGCTCTGCATGACCTGCATGGCTGATCCCCCTTCTTCGGGACGCGTGAGCGCGGGCGCGGTCAATCACCTCGGCGGCGAGCCCGATGCTCGCGCCGTCCCCGCTGCTGCCGTCCTGTTTCGTGTTCACGAGTTCCTCGCGAACGTGACGCGAAATTACCGCGCGAAACCGGCGGTCTCGAAAAAACCTAGGTTATTTCTCAACGATTTTTCACATCGCGCGCACGCTTCTCCGCGCCTCAAAAACGCGAAGAGCCGAGTCGTGTTGCGCTCGCGCGTCACGCTCGGCTGCTCCGGAGCTTTCGGTTCGTCACGCTGCGACAACGTCAAGCAGCGCATCCATCATTTCATCCAGTACATCCAGTACATCCAGTTCATCGGTTTCGGTTGCCTTCGATCACATCCGTGCGGAGCCGCGCGTACTCGTCGGCGGTGAGGGCACCGCGCTCCTCAGCCATCTTCAAATCGACGAGCTGCTGTCCAACCGTCGGATTCGGCGCGCGGTGCGACGTCCCGCCGACTGCAATGCACCCGCCGAGACTGGCCGTGATGACGGCCGTGGCGGCAAGCACGGTGGTGATGAGAGGGCGGAAAGATGGCATGCTGGGTCGAGTCATGGCGATTGTTCCTTGCTGGAGGGCTTTCCTGGAGGACGGTCGTTTGGGTCCGGCGCGAGTTGTACACCATCAAGCAGGTGCGCGCGCCTCGGAATTCGTCGCGGTCGACCCGCGCCCCAGCCCGGTCATTCCGACCGGCCGTCGCGCAATTTCACCGTTGCTGCGCGATCTCCGAGGTGGCTGCGGGAGGCGTGCGCTCATACGCGTCCTGGACGAAATCGACGGCGCCTGTCTCGAGGTCGTAGACGGCGCCCACGACGCGAACGCCTTGGCTTGCAACGAAGCGTCCGATCGTCGGATCAGAGGTTCGCAGCGCCAGCACGGTGCGCTGCACGCTGCGGACCAGCAGATTCCTCGAAGGATCGCCCGGCTGCGCTGCGGTTTCGCGCGCCGACGTCATCAGTGGCGCGATCACCGCTCCGAAATGGCCCGGAAGATCCGAAGCCGATCTGCCAATCCGAGCCGTCTTCACTGCGGCGTTTACAGCCCCGCATCGGTGCCCCATGACCACGATGAGCTTGGCCCCGAGGTGCTCGACGGCGTACTCGATTGATCCGACCGTGATGTCATCGGCGAAATTGCCGACGATTCGAACGACGAAGAGGTCGCCAAGATCCGTGTCGAACACTAGTTCCGGAGGTACGCGTGAATCGGAGCCGCACAGGACGATGGCAAACGGCCGTTCCCCGGCTGCCAGCGCGCTCCGCCGCGTGATATCGCGGCGCGTGATGTCGTCGATGTCACGCACGAAGCGCCGGTTGCCGGCAATCAGTCGACGCAGCGCGACATCCGCGGGGATGGCCTCGGCCTTCGCGGGAGCACTCGCG
>JAWXBD010000135.1:0-8082 GCA_034439815.1 Phycisphaerae bacterium | reverse complement strand
CGCCGCCGGCGGCGATGTTGAACGCACTGGTGATGTTCGCCTGTTCCATCTTGCCGGCGAGATTGAACGTGAGCTGCTTGGGCGAAAGCTCCGAGAGCACTGTGCAGAGTGGACCCGCGTATAGGTCGTTGAACTGCGTGCTCCAGTCATTGCGCGCATTCGAGTAGACGCCAAAGGGCAGGACCAGTCCGACGGAGCACCCGCAGTTTAGGCCGGCGCAGCCTTGGTAAAAGGTGTGTTCCTTGTCGCCATGCACCGCCCGCTGCATGCTCAGCCACGTCACAAGTCCATCGGAGGGCTCGCCGCCATCGACAATCGTTGTCGTGGTGAAAATCTCGCCGCAAGGGTTGCTGATGAGGCACGAAATGACATCGCCGATCTGATACTCGCCTGGCTGCAGCACACGGATCGTGTTGCCCGCGGGGAGCGCCCGTCCATTGCGTGACCATTGGTAGGTGGAGATTCCCGGAGTCGCGGCGCAGCACAGTGTCAAAGGAAGCGCCGGGTCGACGCTCGTCTCGACGGGGAGCAGTACGTTCGCGAGCGGCGGGGAAGGCGCTTCCCAAGACCCGGCGGTGGAATAGCTGGTTGGGCCTTCCGGCAGCGTTGCACGGACCCACACGGGTACTTGGATGGAGACACCGCTGGGCACGAAGTACGGCGGCCCGGCGACGGACGCGAACTCGCACCATGGTCCGGGAGCAGAGATGCAAAACAAGCACTCGGTGCAGGAGCTGGAGAGGACGTATTCGGTTGCCCCTTCGATGGGGGTCCAGTCGAGGAGCCACCCTCCGCACTGGGGCGTCATCGTGACGACAGGTCCCGGCGGAGGCAACGTCGTGGCGCACGCTGGCCGCGCAATGCAAACGGCCGCGAGCGCGCTCGTCATACTTGGCAGCAGGAGCAGAACCGCTGCCGTCGCCAGCTTCGTTCTGATGCGCTCCCGACGCGTCACCGGGTTCACGGGCTTGATCATCGATTCTCGCAAACTCGCAAGTGCATCGCACACGACTGATCGCGCGGTCACGTTCATGTTCATGTTCCTCTCCTTCGCCGAAATCATCGACGCCCACCCAACCACCACGAAGCGCAACGTATCACGCTTTGATCCTCGGCTTCCGAATCACCTGAACGAGATTCGCAATTTCCGAGCTCGCCCGGCCCCGCGGCGGAGCTCGCATTCGCGAGACAGGGTCGCATCCATGACACGCGCACACACACAGGATCGTCGTCGTCGTGAACGGCGCGCTCGTCCGCGACTTCGCCAACACCTCGGGCACGTTCGCCAATACTGACGCGCTCGATGCCAAGGTCATCGCCCGGTCGCGCCCAGCTGAAGGCCAGTTCAGAATTCTCAAGATCGTTCTCGACCAAGCCGCATCCACCTGTGAGAATCGCCCCCATCGGCGAAGGCGCGTCGACGTGGGCACCTTCTTTGCAACCGCTGAGTGCGGTGCATAGCTTGACACGTCTACAGGAGGCGAACATGTTCCCTCGACATCGCAAGCTGATACGCCCCGATCGGACGTCCGACCCGCTTCGCCATTTTTTGTCCAGGCGGGATCGACGATCACCCTCGACGCCGCATTCATCGCTGGGCGCGTGCGCCGGAGGAGCCGATCGGCGCGACGCTCTCTCTTGGAGACGGCGATACGGTCATGGTGCAGCTCGAGCGATTTCGCGCGGTGTCAGACGATGTCGAAGTGCGAATCGGTGATCGTTCCGCGCCAGACTTGGCGACATCGATGCGGGCGGTGGCACACTGGCGCGGCCGAGTCGCGGGCGAACCAGGTTCGCTCGTTTACCTAGGTGTCGGCGCAGAAGGCGCTGCGGGCTTCATCGATCGAGGGCCAGGCCGCGGCCGTTACACGCTTCGCACGACGACCGGCGAAAGTCGGGGCCTCGTGGAGGGGCTTGTGCGCTTTGACCTCTCCGGAGGAGACAGTCACCCCGGCGTGCCGATGTGCGGAGTTGCCTTTGATGAATCGAAGCACGCGGCCGCAGACAACAGTGACGACTGCTGCGCCTCCAGGCTTGCACCAGAGGCCGCACCGGTCATCGAGATGGCGGTCGACGGCGACTTCGACTTCTTCCATATCTTCGACGACGCGACCGCTGCGACGGAGTACGTCGCGGTGCTGTACGCCGCCAACTCTGCAATGTTCCACCGCGATGTCCATGCCACAACGATCGTGGTCGTCAGCTGCGGTGATGGCCGCGTGCGGCAGTTTGAACGAGATCGACGGCTACAGCACCGACACGGGGTATCACGCGCGCACCTACCGCGTGTTTGGCGCCGACGCTCCTGCCGCCACCGCGATCGTCGTTGCGCCGCCGTCAGCGACTGATCTGAACGGCAATCTCGTGTCGGACGAATGCGAGGGGGCGCTGGCGGACTTGAACGCCGACGGTGCTGTGAATGCAGCGGATATGGCGATCATGCTCGGCGCATGGGGCACGCCTGCTGCAGACTTGAGCGGCGACGGCACCACCGGCTCAGTCGGCGGGCTGGGTGGCTGAACGCCGGACAGGCGGCGACGGAGCGAAAATCACTCCCCCGCGAGATACCGCCGAATGGCCGCGTCCGCATCCGGCACGCGACGGCGCGCGGTGCTGGCATCAATGCGTTCGACGCCGAGAAATGACGTCGCATGATCGGCGATGAGCTGCAGCACCGCTTCAGCGATCTGCGACGGTGGAGCGCCGCCGTCGGCCGACCAGTGGTGATAATCCGCCCACGAAAGCCGGAGCACGATTCGCTGCAGGCGAGTCGCCGTCAGGCTGGGGTCGTCCGGGTCGCGCGCGGCGTTCGCAGTGTCGGCGGGTCCGCTGGCCTCGTCGGGCGCCCGCGCCCAGAGAATCTGCGCGTCGTACTCCCATCCCTGGTCAACCTCGCGCTCATTGAGCAACTCGACAGCGATTGACCGGTGCAGGTCGTGCGGAGTTCGGCCGGTGGGATGCTCGTGCATCATCGCGGCGCGAGCTTACCATGCAGACCCGTGGCAGTTTTCGCCGCGATCAACGCATGCCCTTCCTTCTTGAGATCATCCGTCTGGGCCTGAACAACCTCAGGCTGCACAAACTTCGCTCGACGCTGACCAGTCTCGGCATCATCCTCGGTGTCGCGGCGGTCATCGTCGTGACCGCGATCGGCGAAGGGAACAAGCAGGCGGCGCTGCGTGACATTCAGGCGCTCGGTGCCACCAATGTGATTGTTCGGTCGGTAAAGCCGCCCGACGCGAGCACGGCAAATCAGACGCGATCCTTCGTCGCCGCGTACGGAATTCTGTTTCAGGACGCGCGGCGCCTGCACGACTCCGTGACGGATGCGCTGGCGATCGTGCCATTGAAAGCCGTCGGCGGCGAAGTGAGCCTCGGGGCCGCGCGCATTCAGAGTCAGGCATACGGCACGACGCCGGAGCTTCTCGACGTCGCGCGCCTGCGCCTCGAATCGCGCGGCCGCTATCTGACCCACGAGGATCTTGAGAGCCGCGCCCCCGTTGCGGTCATCGGAAGCGAAGTCGCCAAGCAGCTGTTTCGGCTCGATGACCCGCTGGGTGCGGACTTCCGCATCGACAGCCAGGTGTTCCGCATCGTTGGCGTGCTGAAACCGGTCGGCCTCGCAGGAGGGGCAGGTTCGGCGCTGGTCGGCCGCGACCTCAACAAGGACATTCACATTCCGCTCACGACGGCGGAGTCACAGTTCGGCAACGTGATCATGCGGCGGCAGTCCGGCTCTTTTTCCGGCGAAGAAATCGAGTTGTCCGAGGTCTACGTCGTGGCGCCCGACACCGACACCGTCTTGAACGTGGCCGAGCGTGTGAAGCGGATCATGGACGTCGGTCATCCGCTGATGGCTGATGTGCAGGTCATCGTTCCGTGGGAGCTGCTTGAGAATGCGAAGAAAGCGGCGCTGACGTGGAACGTCATGCTGATCGCCATCGCGGCGATCTCGTTGCTCGTCGGCGGCATCGGCATCATGAACATCATGCTCGCGACGGTGACCGAGCGCACGCGCGAGATCGGCATCCGCCGCGCGCTGGGCGCGACGCGCCGGCACATCACGCTGCAGTTCCTCGTCGAAACCGGCTCGCTCGCGGCCGTCGGCGGCCTGCTCGGCATCGGTCTGGGCATCGGCGTGTCGCTGGGTCTGAGCCACGTCGTGCCGCTTCTGTTGAAACTCAGCTGGTTCCGGAGCATGGGCACGTCGGGGCTCGTGCTGGAACCGGAAGTCACGCTCTGGTCGATCATCGTCAGCTTCCTCGTCGCGGCGAGCGTCGGACTGATCTTCGGCATCTATCCCGCGGTGGTCGCGAGCCGCAAAGATCCGATCGAAGCGCTCCGGCACGATTGACTGCGGCGCTGCCTCAGTCGCGCTTCCACACTTCGACCGTCCCGGCGCCCCAGTCGATCCACCCAGGGAGCGTGGTCGTGCGCGTGTATCCGCGCGCAGCGAGTGTCGCAAGTCGTTCCGGTGGAAGCGTCGACGCATACAGAATGACGATTGCACGCGGCCGCTGCGCCTCGAGCGTCGCATCCAGAGTCGCCTCGAGGCGCACGCCACGATCACCGAAGTCGACGAGTTCGCTGCGGTAGGCGATCGCATAGTAGAGGAGCGGGTTGTCGCGCAGACCGATGACTCCGACGGTTTCGTGCGCCGCCGAGCGCAGCGATGTTGCAGTCAGCATCGCCTCGCGCAGCGGCTGCCGCGGCGGAAGTATCGCGATGCTGGTGATGGCGATCGCTGTCCAGAGCGCTGCTGCCGTAATCGCGAGCGAACTGCGCCGAGCCGCGAGCACATCGAGCCCGCGTGCCATCAGGAGCGCAATGGCCGGCGTCACGAACAGCAGAAAGCGAGCGTAGAGCCACGAATCACCAACTGCCGCAAGGCCGTACGCAATCGGCAGGCCGAGGAACCCGGCGATCGTCGCGTCGCGAAGCCGCGGCACCTGGCGCAATGTCCAGAGTCCGATCAGCACGAGCACACCGCCGGGAACTGCCGCCCACCAGGTCCACGCGCCGCCGAGCGCGATCAGGGCATGCTGTGTTTCGATCCCCAAAAGTGACGGCTGCGTGTCTGACGTGACGCGAAACTGACCGCGCAGCGCCAGGATGTCCGGCAGGACTGGTGCGTACAGCATGAGCGCCACGACGCCGCTCAGGACGAGTGCAACCAGTCCGGTTCCCGGGCTGCCGCGCTCGCGGCCGCGCAGCAGGTCGAACAGGAGCCACGCCCCGTGACCGAGCGCGAACATGATGCTCACGAGATGCGACCAGGCGCTGAGCGCGATGACGAGCGCGTAGAGGGTCCATGCAACCGTTGATCCAGTGCGCCGCGCGTTGAAGAGCAGCCAGGTGGCCAACGTTGCACCGAGGATCATGAACGAATAACCGCGTGCGTCGGTCCCGCTCAAGACGACGATCGGCATGACGCTCATCGCGAGCGCTGCGAAAAGACCGGTACGGTCATCACGCACTTCGCGACCGAGTGCAAACGCCGCGACGATCGTCGCGAGTGAAGCAAGCAGTGAGGGCAGCCGCATTGACACTTCGTTGACACCAAAGAGCCATGTGGAGCACCAGATCAGCACTTGCGACAGAATGTGGTTGGCCTGCGAAAAGTAGTTGCCGATGACCGTTGCCGGGCCGAGCAGCGAGTAGGCGCCGAAACCCACGAGTTCGTCGTACCACAGGCTTTCGGAGAGCGTGATGCAGCGCACGCAGACGCTTGCGACGGCGAGCCCGGCGAGTCCGATCAGGGTCGCGCGGGACGGCGCCCGCAGCGGGAGTGGCGGCGTCGTGTTTCGCGCGGCGCGCCGGATCGCGAAGACCAGGACGAGTGCACACCACGGCCCGGTCATCCACGCGATGCGCAGCCACAAGGCGCCGGTGAAGGTCACTGCGGGCGGCGTGCCGTCTGCATCGACACGCACTGGATGCGCCAGCCACATTGCGACGGAAGCGGTGCTGACGCGTGCAGCTGCCACCGTGCCAACGATCGCGATCAGCAGCATGAGCAGCAGCAAGCCGAGTGACGCTCGATCAGCGCGCGGCGTGTTCACGTCGCATCCCGTCGTGCAGGAGACTCGAATGCGCCGCCGCCCTCCGCATGCTGCGGCACATCGATGGTGCCGGCGCTCGCACGGACCGCGAGCGTACCGACGGTGAGCGGACGATGCTGATGCACATCCACGCGGATGCTGAGGAATCGGATTACAGCAAGCAGGCGGAGCAGCGTCGAGACGCCGAATACGGTGGCGTACGCGACCCACGTCTCCTCTCCGCTCAGGAGCATCGCGCCGAGCAGTGAACCGGTCGTCATCGCGAACGAGTTCAGCAGGTAGTACCACGACATCACGCTCGTGCGCTCGGCGCCTGGAATCGTCTCCAGCAGCAGGAGAAACACGGCGAGCTCGTATCCGCCCCACACGGCGCCCGCGACGAACTGCATCGGGATGATCCAGAGCGGCGATGCGGAGACGAGCCAGAACGTGCCAAGGAGCGCAATGCCGATCGCGGAACCGACGAGCACAAAGCGGGCGCCGCGGCGATCCGCAATTCGCCCGGCAAGCGGTAGCGCGAGACTCTTCGCGATGAACGCAGCCGCGATCGCGCCGGTGTACGTCCACGCATCGAAGCTGATTGCTTTCAGCATGAAGGGGTTGAAGAAAGGCTGTGCGACCTGCACCGCAGCCTGAAAGATGACCATCGAAATGATGAGCCGCCCATACTCGGTGCGTCCGCCGATGACCTGCATGAGCGGAACGCGGCGATGCTCGATGCGATGGCGCGGCGGTTCGCCTTGCGCGCGCAGGTACGCGAGTGAAAGCATGCGGCTTGCTGACGCGAGACCGAAGCACGCGGCGAATCCGACGAGCGGCGAGCCGGGCAGCCAGATCGTCGCCGCATCCGCGCGCTCGCTGAAGCCGATGAGGCCCCCTCCGATGAGCAGACCTGCAAGTGTCGCCAGCTGACACAGACGATTGCGCTTGCCGAAGTAGCGGGCGCGGAGGCGGGCGGGAAAGAGTTCGCCGACCCACGTGTTCCAGACGCTTGCCGCGGCGAGTGCACCTGCCCAGTAGAGCGATGCGCACAGGAAGACGAGCACGGCCGGCATCGCGCCGATGAACGCACCGATCGCCAGGGGGATGAGGCTCGCCGCCTGCAGCGTTGCACAGCACATCACCCAGCGGCGCGGGCTGGCGACACGGCGCATCGCGTGCGGCGCGATCAGCTGCACGACGCCGCCGGCGAGCAACGGTGCGGTCGTCACGAGTCCGCTGACTGCGCCGCTGAAGTGCAATGCGACGGCGAACGCGGCGAGATAGGTCTCGCCGATCCCGACCATGAAGGAATATGTCACGCCGTCGCCGGTGCAGGCCTGCAGGTTGCGGCGCAGCGGCTGCGAGTCAGTGTGCTGCGCGTCGGCAAAGGCGGTAGAGGACACGCGGCGATGGTACGGATTTCAATCGTGCCGCGCGCGTTAAGGCGCGGTTCAGGACGAGCACGTGGTCATCGACAGGTCACTTTCTCAAAATCGAAGGCGCTACGTCTTCAGAAACGACGGAAAGCGTCTGCGAATCCGCACGCGAAAGGGGGGACCGTTTGCGAGATTCGGGTGCAGGCCTCGAGTGCCCTTCAAGCAACGATAAGAAGGAATGAAAAGAGTGATCGCTGACACATGGTCGGCGATCACTCATCTGCAAGGTGCGAATTCTGTCGGGCAGCCGCGTCAAGGATTCGGAGTGGACGGCCGGGTCGGCGCGTTGCGGTTTCCGCCAGCGCCGCCTCCACCGGTTCCACCGCCAAAGCCGCTGCCTCCGGCAGCACCCGTCACGGTCACATCGCGGAACTTCACGTTCTCGACGAACGAGACTGGTGCGGTGAAGGTGACATAGCGCGATTCAACCGCGGCTGGTCTGGCGGTTGCGGCAAATGGATAGCCGCCGAGCTGACGATGGATCCAGTCGGGAGCTCGGACGATGAGGACGCCCTGGTAGTAACGGATGCTGGCCCAGTCGCCCGCGTTCGCGGTCCAGGCTTCGGGCTCGACCGTTTCAAGAATGATGTTGACGAGCTCGT
>JAWXBD010000134.1:0-3038 GCA_034439815.1 Phycisphaerae bacterium | reverse complement strand
GAGTGCCGTGCGTCAGGCCTCGTCCGCCGGGGCGAAGGGCCGACGGGGCTTGATCTGTATCCGGGGCGTCGGCTACCCACACGAAAGCCTGAAGCACCAGAAAAAAAGCCCTTGGACGAATGCGTCGAAGGGCTTGCTCTCCTGAAAAATCGGGCTAGCGGGATTTGAACCCACGACCTCTTGACCCCCAGTCAAGCGCGCTACCAAACTGCGCTATAGCCCGTGATCGAATTGTCATCGCGCTGCGGGGCCGCGATCATGCGTGTCAAGCCGGGCGCGAGCGTTCGCGCCGAGCCAGCGGACAGGGCGAGATTCGAACTCGCGATACAGCGTAAGCCGTACACAGCATTTCCAATGCTGCTCCTTCAGCCGCTCGGACACCTGTCCAGTGAACCGGGTAGTTTACTCGGATGCGCGCAAGCGACAAGCCGCCCATGCAATTCGGTGGTGTGCTTGTGGTCGACAAGCCGGAAGGCATCACGTCGTTCGGCGTCGTCGCGCGAGTGCGACGTTGTGCAGGCGGCATTCGCACCGGCCACGCGGGCACCCTCGATCCGCTCGCGACCGGCGTTTTGGTGCTTGCACTGGGGCAGGCGACAAAGTCCATCGATCAGCTGATGGCGACGGACAAGCGATACCGGACCATTGTCGATCTGAGCGCATTCACCACAACGGACGACCGGGAGGGCGAGCGAACCGAAGTCCTCGTTGGCACCCCCCCGTCGGAGGCGAGCGTGCGTGAGGCAGCGGGAAGGTTCGTGGGCTCGATCGAACAGCGTCCTCCGGTCTTCAGCGCGATGAAAGTAAAAGGGCGGCGCGCGTCCGCGCTCGCCCGCGCGGGCGAAACGCCCGTGATGGCACCCCGCGTCGTGCGCATCGATGCCGTGGACGTCGTGCGATATGAGTGGCCGCAGGTTGAACTCGACGTGCGCTGCGGCAAGGGAACGTACATTCGATCGCTCGCACGCGACCTCGGCACCGCCCTGGGCACCGGCGGTCACTGTGCAACACTGCGGCGCACCGCCGTCGGGCCCTTCACGGACGCCATTGCTGTGCCGTTCGCAGCGATCCCGAATCCGCTCACGGAGACGGACGTGTTGTCACTCGAAACAACCTTCGCCATGCTCATCGGGTCGGCTGTGCGTCCCTGAGGGGCTGGAGCTGGAGCTGGAGCTGGCGCCGCTCTTCGCGATCACGTCGATACGCATAGATCATGAAGAGGCCCATGCCTCCAAGGAGGAGCATGTCGGCAACATTGAACACCCATGGAAATATGTCGCTCGTCCTGTTCCCGGGCCATCGCCATCCAAACGGAAAATCCCAGCGCGGAAACATGTGCAGGAAATCGCGCACCGCGCCGAACACGACGCGGTCGTACAGGTTGCCGAGTCCCCCGGCGAGGATCATGCCGATCGCGACGTGCGCGAGCCGCGAGCTCGCACGAGTCCACCGCGCGAAGAACATCATTGCCACGACGATCGCGACGACCGTAAACATGATGAACAACCGCTGCCGATTCTGGCCCACGCCGAACACGGCGCCATGGTTGAGAACAAGCCGGAAATCAAGCAGATCCCAAGGCAGGGCCGCGACACTCTCGTGCCACGGCAATCGGTAGCCTGGGTTGCCTGCAACCTCGTCGTACGTGAGCGCGACCGGTTCTTTCGCAATCGTGCGGAACGCCCACGCTTTCGACCACAGGTCGAGCGCGAGACCGACACTCAGCACTGAAAGAAGCGTCATCCATGCCGATGCGGAACAGCCCGCAGCTGGACCGAGCGACGGAACCGACGCCGCCGTTGGAGCAGTTGCTGATGATGCCTGCGGAACAGCGTCGGTCATCACCGTCCCGCCGTGGTCCGCTCGATGACCTTTGCCGCCTCAATCGTGTACTTCGCCCACGGCTTGGCTTCGAGACGCGTCTTCGGAATCTGCTTGCCTGTGAGCTGGCACACGCCGTACGACTTGTTTTCGATGCGCACCAGCGCGGCGTCAATCTCGTTCAGCAGCGCGCGTTCGGTCTCCGCCATGCCAAGCGTGAAATCCTGATCAAACGTGTCGGTGCCGAGATCGGCCATGTGCAGCGGCATCGTGGAGAGATTGCCGCCGTTTGAGCGCAGGGCCTCTTCTTCCATGCCGTTCAACATGCCGACGAGCTGACGCCGCTTGAGAAGCAGGAGCGCCTTGTATTCCTCGAGTTCCTTCTTGACGAGCTTCGTCTTGATACCCGCGACTTGGATCTCGGGCTTCTCGACTTCCTTCTCGATGACTACCTTCTGCTTCTTCGCGACAGGCAGGCCTTTGGTCGAGATCGTGCGCACGCGCCGCCCGTTGATGACGACGTAGCCCGAGCTGTCCGCTTGCGTCGCCGCGGCAACGGCGGCGACCGACTTGGCCGTCGCGAGATCAATTGGACCCTTCTTCTTGGCTCCGGACTTGCCGCCTGCCGAGCCATTGGATTTCTTACCGCCCGTTTTCGTGCCGACAGCCGCGGATGCGTCGCCCTTGGCTTTGCTGCCGGGCTTGTCGATACGGGCCTTGTCGATACGGGCCTTGTCGATACGGGCCTTGTCGATACCGGGCTTGTTCGACTTACCGGCGTCGGACTTCGCGGCACCCTTCGCCGTCTTGACCTCAACCAGTGCGTCCGCCTTCGCTCCAACGCGACCTTTCGCCGCGCCCGCGGCGGGTTTGCCCGCCGGTTTCGCAGCGGACTTGCCGGTCACGGAGTCCTTCGCCACATGCTTGCCAAGGGGCTTCGGTGCCGCAGGAGGAACTTTCGCCGCAGTTCGGGAACCTTGCGTGCCAACCGTGGCCGATTTCGAGGATGGCTTCGCGGCCACAGGTTTTGCGGCGGTCTTTGCGGAGGCCTTCGCCACCGGCTTCTGCACTACTTTCAACGGCCCCTTTGCCTTTGCTGCTGCCTTCGAGGGGGCAGCCTTCCCAGAATGTGAAGCAGAATTTGATCCAGAATGTGAACCGGAGCCCTTCATGACTGCTTTGGCGCCAGCTTTCGCAGCAGCTTTCGCAGCAGCTTT
>JAWXBD010000133.1:0-19057 GCA_034439815.1 Phycisphaerae bacterium | reverse complement strand
GCGGGCGACGGCCGTTCAGCACCTTGGTCGCTCGCGACGGCACTTGCCCAGCCTTGGCTCTCTGTGTTTTCTCCCGCGCCCGTCTCACGCCATCCACTCGTCACGTCCCACCGGATCCTGCCGGTACCACTCCGCCATGACGCGATAGAGCTCGGCGTCCCATTCCTGCATCGCACCTGGACGTTCGAAAAACACTTCCGTCGCCACCGCGAAGAACTCGCCGGGGTTCGTCAGCGCGTACGGTCGCAGGGGAACGTTGAGTCCGATCTGCAGATCGTGCACGAGCCGCTGCCGCGCCGTGGTCATCGCCTCGTGCCACTCGCGCGCCTGCTTCGCTGAACTCATGCGCGGCGTGCCGTCGATCGCGCCGTTGGCCATGTCGAGCTTGTGCGCGAACTCGTGCAGCACGAGGTTGTTTCCATCCTGATCGTGAATCGCTCCGGCGAGCGTGTGACTCCATGACAGGATCACCGGTCCGCGTTCATGTGCCTGACCGAGCACGGGCATGCCCGCACCCGCCAGCACCTGCACGCGTCCGCCTGGAAGCGTGCTCGTCTGCGGTGGACCTGCGACGTACCCGCTCGGATACACCAAGATTGTCGACACGTTGCCGAAGCGATCTTCGGGACGACCGAGCAGCAGACGGCACGCCTGGGCCGCGATGATCGCCTGCATTGACTCAGTCAATACCAGCCCGTTGCATCCCTCCCAGTTCCGCTCGGCGATGAAGAAGCGAAGCTCATCTTCCATCCGCCCCTGTTCGTCGGCGGTGAGCGTCGACCAGAATCGCATGTGCCGATCGAGCAGCACGCGCCACCCGGGGGGGAATGGCGTGCGGTGAATGCGTCGACGGCGGAACCAGCGGAGCAGCATTGGTGCGAAGAGCGGAACAGCGACAGATTCAATGTGGGAAACCGAGGGACCCGATGCAAGCGGACGGTAGCGCGGATTGTTCCCGCTTACCGGGCCGGATGGATGGAAGAAGGAAGAAGGAAGAAGTAGGAAAGCACGGAAACGACCAGATGCGCGATCAGGACTTCTGCCTTCATCCTTCTGCCTTCACCCATCCCCCTCACGCCTCAGCATCAGAAAAGCCAAGGCTTTCGTAGAGGCGCTCCGCGCCGGTGTTGCCGCGCGTGACCACCAGACGAAGCTCGTCATGGCCGGTGTTCCGCAATGACTCCATACAGCGCCCGATCCCCGCACGAGCGAGCCCAGTTCGCTTGCACGCGGGATGCGTCATGGAGAATGCGAGAAGCGGCGTGCCCTTCCACATCGTGACGAGCGTCGCGGCCACGAGGTCGCTGCCGCGCACGACGATCTCGGAGCAGTCTGGAATCAGGTCGCCGTATTCCCCTTCGAACAGTCGAGCGACTTCCAGCCGTGCGTCGTCGATCGTCTCGCCCTGTTCATCACACGTGCCGCGATACGCGGCCAGCATCAAAGCGGCGAGCTGTTCCGCATCGGACGGCCGCGGCGTCCGCGCCCTCACATCAGCGACCGGACTCGCCGTCGCGTTCTGCGGGCGCAGGACGATCCGCATGAATCGTCGCTTGGTTTTCGTCATGTCGTCATGAATGAGCGGGCCGCGGCTGCTCGCGCATGGCGACGAGCGCAGCACGAGCGGCGGCGATCGTAGCATCGATCGCGGCGTCGTCGTGCGCGAGCGAGAGAAACCAGCTCTCGTATCCGCTCGGCGGAAGGTGCACGCCGCGCGACAGCATCGCCTGAAAGAAGCTGGCGAAACGCCCATGATCCGCGGCGCGGGCGTCTTCGATCGTGCGCACGCCGGTCGAGCCGAAGAACACGGTGAGCATGGAGCCCACGCGCTGCACCGTCGCCGGTTCGCCTGCATCGCTCAGCGCGCTGACGAGCCCGCGATGAAGGCGCGCCGCCGCCATCTCAAGCTGCACATAGGCGTGCCCGTTGAGAAGCTTGAACGCGGCGCGCCCTGCAGCCATCGTCACCGGATTGCCGGAGAACGTTCCCGCTGCGTACACCGGTCCGTCCGGCGCGAGCATGCGCATGAGCGCGGCGCCGCCCGCGAGCGCGCCGACGGGAAAGCCGCCGCCGATGATCTTGCCGAGGGTGACGAGATCCGGCGACACACAGTAGCGTTCGATCGCGCCGCCGCGCGCGACGCGAAAGCCGCTCATAACTTCGTCAAAAACCAAGAGTGCGCCGCGCTGCGCGGTCAGCGCGCGAAGTCCGCCGAGGAATCCGTCCGTCGGCGGCACGACTCCCATGTTGCCCGCGACGGGTTCGACAATGACGGCGGCGATCGCATCACCGTGCTCGCGAAAGACGGCTTCAGCGGTGGCCAGATCGTTGTATGGAATGACGAGCGTACTGCGCGCCGCGTCCTTCGAGACGCCGGGAGAATCGGGCAGGCCGAGCGTCGCGATACCCGAACCCGAGCGCACCAGTGTCGCGTCGGCGTGACCGTGATAGCAGCCATCGCACTTGACGATCAGGTGGCGTCCTGTCGCCGCGCGGGCAAGACGGACAGCGGTCATGACCGCCTCCGTGCCGGAGTTGGAGAATCGCACGAGCTCAAGACCGGGGACGCGACGCACGATCATCTCCGCGAGCTTCGCCTCACTGGCAGCACACGTGCCCCAGGCAGTTCCGCGCCGCACCGCGCGGATCACGGCTTCCTCGATCGACGGATGTGCGTGACCGGCGATCGCGGCGCCCCACGCGCCGATGTAGTCGATGTATCGCGTGCGATCGAGATCGACGAGCACGCATCCCTTCGCGCCTCGAATGACGCGGGGGGTTCCGCCGACGGCATGGAACGCGCGCACCGGTGAACTGACGCCGCCTGGCATGACGGCGCGGGCCCGCTCGAATGCGGAATCGCTTTTGCTCATACGCCCATTATCGGCTGGCCTCGGCCGTCGCGTCAGCCGATTCCCGCAGCCAGTGCGCCGCCTGCTCCGCAAAGTACGTGATCAGGATGTCGGCGCCAGCGCGGCGCATCGCGGTCAGAGTCTCGAGCGCGACCGACTGCAGATCGAGCCAGCCTCGCTCGCTCGCCGCGACGAGCGACGCATACTCGCCGCTCACCTGGTACGCGGCGATCGGAACACCTTCATAGCGCTCCCGCAATCGGCGAATGACATCGAGGTACGCGAGCGCCGGCTTGACCATGAGCACATCCGCGCCTTCGTCGAGATCAAGCCGCGCTTCTTCGATCGCTTCTGCGGCGTTCGCCGGGTCCATCTGGTGCGAACGACGATCGCCGAAACTCGGCGCGGAGCGCGCGGCGTCGCGGAACGGGCCGTAGAACGCGGACGCATACTTGACGGCGTACGAAAGAATGCCGGTGTCTGCGAACCCGTTCGCGTCGAGCGATCGTCGCACCGCGCGGACAGCACCGTCCATCATGCCGCTTGGCGCGACGAGGTCAGCACCCGCCGCGGCATGCGCCAATGCAGCGCGGCCAAGCATCTCGAACGACTCGTCGTTCAGAACGCGGCCGTTCGCGATCGGCGCGCAGTGGCCGTGATCCGTGTACGCACAGAGGCACAGGTCGGTGATGACGACCATGTCGTCGGCACCACGGCGCACCTCACGAACGGCGCGCGGCACAATCCCGTCCTCATCACCTGCCGAATGACCGCATGAATCCTTCGCTGCGGGAATGCCGAACAGCAGCACGCTCCGTACGCCGCAGCCGCGCAGTCGCGCGGCAATCGTCGCCACGTCGGCGAGCGCGAGGCGCGACACACCGGGCATCGAGTCGATGGCGCCCGCCGCCGAAGCGTCCTCCGTGACGAAGATCGGCTGCACGAAATGGCTCGCGGTCAACTCGGTTTCACGGCGCAGAGCGCGGCGAGCCGGGCTGCCGCGCATGCGGCGCATGCGCCGTGCGAGCGAGAATTGATCGTTGCCATCAGCAATCATGCTGCACGCTTCCCCGACGCGGGGTCGTGCACGGTGGAATCTGGAGCACGATCATCGGCCAAAAGGTGCTCGAGCAACTCCAGCACGCCGTCGTCGCCGTATCGGCGCGCAACATGCACGTTGGGAAAACCGAGATCATGTGCAGTCTGCGCAGTGGTCGGTCCGATGCACACGACCGGTGTCGCGCCGAGAGCACCGAGCGAGCTCGCGAGCGTTCGCGCCGCGGAAGGACTGTACAGCAGCACCGCATCGAGGCCGTGTCCGATCGCCCGCATCGCGCCCGCGGACGGTGGCTGCGGCAGTGTCGCATAGACGAGCAGCTCGCGGACCTGGGCGCACGACGCGCGCAGTCCTTCGATCACTTCATCGCGCGCCAGTGTTCCGCACGGAAACAGCACGGTTTCATTCGTGGCGATGGCCCCGAGCATCTCGGCGACGAGCGCCTTGGCGCGATACTCCTGCGGCACGAGGTCGGCGCGCACGGAGAGCACGCGCTCGAGCTCCTCGGCCGTCTTCGGCCCGACGGTGGCAATGCGGACACCGGCGAGCGCGCGGCTGTCGAGCCCGCTGGCGGTGAGCGCGCGTGCAAACCCGCGCACGCCGTGCAAGGAGGTCAGCACAATCCAGTCGATATCGGCGAACGATTCGATCGGCAACGACTCGAGGTATTCGATGCGGATGAGCGGCGCTTCAATCGGCACCGCGCCGCGCGCCCGCAATCCCGCGATGAGCTGGGCGCTCGCCGTCGTCGGACGCGTCACCAGAATCCGGCGACCGGACAGCGGACCGGCCTGTGCTGACGCTCCGCGTGCAGCGGTCGGTCCGACCACCAGCACCGCAGGCGACGCGATGGCGTGCTCATCCGCGCAGCGCGCGATCTCGGACAGCGCCGCGCGGAGCACGCGCTGATCGGGACACGTGGCGCGCTCGATCAGCGCGGCAGGCGTGGCCGGAGCGCGTCCGGCAGCGATGAGCTCGCGCGCGATTCGGTCGAGGTCGGCGCGGCCCATGAGGACAACAACGGTGTCCATTCCGGCGAGCGACGCGAACGGGACGTCGTACGCAGCGGTATCGTCGCCGCCACGCGCCGTCACGACGGCAAACGACCGGGCAATGCCGCGGGCTGTCACGGGGATGCCGGCAGCGAGAGGCGCCGCGAGAGCGCTGGAAATACCAGGGACAACTTCGCATGGGACACCCGCCTCAGCGCATGCGTCGAGCTCTTCGTTGCCGCGGCCGAAGACGAACGGGTCACCGCCCTTGAGGCGCACGACCGTCTGGCCGGCGCGGGCGTGCTCGATGAGCACGCGATGGATGTCCTCCTGCAGAGCCGAGGGTCCGCCCGGCGTTTTTCCAACGTCGATTCGCAGCGCACCGACCGGCGCGAGCGCGAGGATCTCGTCGCTGACGAGGCGGTCGTACACCACGACGTCGGCGCTGCGTAGAGCGGCGGCACCGCGCAGCGTGAGGAGATCGGCGCTGCCGGGACCGGCACCGACGAGAACGACGTGGCCGTGTGGGGGCGAGGGAATCATGCGAGCACTTCCGCCGGGCGCTTTGCGAGTGTGGCGCGCAGCGCTCTCGTTGCCGCGTCTTCGCTCGTGGCACCACGGCGCACGACATCAATCCAGGTCCCGTCGCGCGCGATGGAGCGCGTATGGAGCGTGACTTCGTCGCCGACGGTGGCGATCGCCGCAACGAGACCTTGAGCAGCTTCTTTCATGCAACGCGCAAACTCCCGTTCGGCGTCGACGGCCGCGCGTGTCGCAGCGTGATCGATGCGCCGGCAGAGCTCGATCGCTCGCGCATCATCGCGTCGCACCGTGAGCGCGATTGCGCCCTGACCGGCTTCCGGAACGAACTGCTCGAACGAAAAGCGTTCGCTGATGCGAGATGCCATGCCAAGTCGTTCGAGTCCGACTGCGGCCAGGATCAACGCGTCGAAGTGCCCAGCATCGAGCTGACGCACGCGGTCGTCCACGGCGCCGCGCACAGGCACGACGACAAGATCCGGGCGGAGGGCCAGCAACTGCACGCGACGCCGTTCGCTGCACGTCCCGACGCGGCTGCCTGCCGGAAGATCACGCAAGGTGCAGCCGTCGCGCGTGACGAGCGCCTCCTGGGCGCTGCCTCGGCGCAGTACGGCACCGATCGCCGCATCACGCGACGGTGCCAGCGGCAGGTCTTTCAAGCTGTGCACGGCGAAATCAATGGTGCCTTCGATGAGCGCCGCCTCGATCTCATCCGTAAACGGCCCGTCCGTGGGAAATCCATCGAGACGGGTTGCAAGATCACGATCGCCGCAGGGCGTGAACGGAACAATCGCTGTTGACGCACCGACTTCGGCGAGCGCGGCGCGGGCATACTCCGCCTGCACACGTGCGAGCCGGCTGGTGCGCGTTCCGATGCGGAACACGCGTTCGGGAGCGTTGTGGTCCGTGGCGCGCAGGATGGCGCCGATCAGATGAGGACTGTCAAGAAGGGCGGGCCGAATTGTTGCCGGTCGTCCGCCGAGGCGGGCGATGACATCGTGGCGTGCGTGCCCGCCACCTCCGATGAGCCATGGCACGACGAGCAATGCGCGCTCGGGATTCTGCAGGGCGGCGCGCTCGAGCCGCGGTTCGTCGTCGAGAAAGCACGCTGCGACGGCCGCACTCGGCTCGGCGCAGCGGATGGCGTCGACAATCGCGAGCGTGGTGCCTCCGCTCATCGCATGTCGCTGCGTTCCATGGCCGACGACGAGGATCGTGGCGCTGTCCTCATGCGGCGCGTGTTCGAGCGCATCGCGTGCGATCGCGCGCTGCAATGAGACGTCGGTGCCGATCGGCGCTGCGACTCGTATCCGATGCGTGTGCTGCTGTGCTTCGGCAACGATCGGTCGCAGCCAATGCGACATGAAATATCCGTCGCTCGTCATGATCGGGACGACGACGATTGCATCGTGCTGATCCGGTGCCGTCACCGCTGCACACACGTCGCTGAGCGTCGGCGTTCCAAGGCGGAATGCGCAGTGCACGCGAAGATCCGGCCGCGCTGCCGCGACCTGTCGCGCCAGCGCCTCGACGCCCTCATTCGCTGGGCTTCCGTTGCCGGCACCGTGTGCGGCGAGAATGACGACGAGCTGCGGACTCACGCGACCACTCCTTGTCGCCGCGCGCGGCTGGCGAGCATCCGGTCGAGTTCTGATTCGACGATGAGCTCCGCCGCCGCGATGACCGAGTCTGCATGGCGCGGGCCGGCGAGATCAGCGAGGGAAAGAACGCTGACGTTCCGCAGCGTGCGCACGTCCTCCGCGACGTTCGCGGGGACGCCGAGATCAACCAGCAGAAGCGGGTTCGACCGCGCGGCGATGTCCGTGGCGAAGATCACCGCGCGAGGCGACGACGTTGCGAGAATGACCGCGTCGAGCGTTGGCAACACTGATCTGAGCTCCGTGAGTGCGACGACCTTCGCCATGCTTCCGAGCATCTCGTCGGCGCGGGCGGCGTGGCGGGCCAGAACAATCACGTCGCGCACGTCTGCTGCGCAAAGTGCCAGAACCGTTTCACGCGCCATGGCGCCGCTTCCGATGACGGCAATCCTGGTGCCGGAAGCAGCGCGCACCGCGCTCTGCACATAGGAGCCGGACAGCCGCCCGAGCTCAGTCTCGGCGCGGACGCGGCGGCCCGCGCGCAACGCGTGGTGGGCCAGCCGTGCGAGATGCACATGGATCGAGCCGGCGCTCGCGGCCATCCGCGCCGCCGCCGCGACCTGGCCGAGGATGTGCGTCTCGCCAAGGATGCGCGACTCGAGACCCGCCGCGACGCGAAGCAGATGGCGCGCTGCATCCGTTCCGCTGAGGAAGTCACAGCACGGCACGTTCAGTGGAAGCGCCCGCGCCGCTTGGTCGGGGCGATCGGCGAGCACATACGCCTCGAACCGTTCACAGGTCGCGAGAAGCATTGCTTCATCGGCGTGTGCCGCGAGGGAGTGCAGAGTGCGCGCGTGCCAGAGTTCGTCTTTGGCAGCGGACCGCCGCAGCGCAATCAGCGCGTCTTGTCCCTGCGCACGCCAGAGACGCAGCGCGTCGATCACTGGCCGCCCCCTGAAGGCGAAGGCGGCGAAGCGAGAGGAGGCTGACCGGCCACTGAAAGCTGGATGAGATTCCTCGTCGGCGTCTCTTTCCCCGTGAGCACCTGCCGCGTCGTCGTGCTGCCGATCGCGCGCTGGTAGAAGTCACCGAGTACTTCGTCAGCACGACGCTCATTGCGGTATCGAAGGAGCAATGGCCGCAGCGTCGTTGCGAAGTCAGTCGACGGAACATCCGCGGCGTACAGATCCGCGAGTCGATCGCCGCGCAATCCGCCGCCGACATAGATGTGATAGACGCCCGGTTTCCGGCCGACAAACGCGAGGTCGGCGTTGTACGGACGCGCGCATCCGTTGGGGCACCCAGTCATGCGCACGGTCAGCGGGAGGTCACCGACGGCGAGATCGTCGAACTCGCGCTCCAGCTCGTCGATGATCGTCGGCATGACACGTTCCGACTCAGCGAGCGCGAGACCGCACGTTGGAAGCGCCGGGCACGCCATCGACCAGCGGCGCAGCTGGGACAGTTCGTCGACGCGGGCGATGCCGAATTCTTTCAGGATCGCGTGCAGCGCGGTGACGCCGCTCTCATCGAGATCCGCGAAGAGAATGCTCTGCATCGGTGTGAGCCGGATCGACGGCGCGAGGCGTTCCGCGATGGCGCGGAACGCGCTGCGGTAGCGCGCATGATCGCCGTCGCGCACGCGTCCGTTCTCGACGAAGACGCCGACGAAATACTTTCCGTCACCCTGCGCAAAGACGCCGAGGTGATCCAGCTGCTGAGGCTGCGGAACATCGATTGCGGGGGCGAGTGTCCAGTCGATCCGCTGGCGGAACTCGTCGACGAATTTGTCGACGCCCCAGGACTCGATGAGGTACTTGAGCCGTGAGTGGCGCCGATCGGCGCGGTTGCCATGATCGCGAAAGATCGCCGCAACGATGCGCACGGCGTCAATCTCACGGCCTGTGGGAATCGATCCGATGGTGGACGCGGCGCGCGCGATGGTGTCGCCTTTGTTGTGCGTCATGCCGAGCCCGCCACCGACCAGGAGATTCCACGCACGAATGCGCCGGTCGCCGTCGGTGATGCCGACAAGCCCGCAGTCGTAGGTGTAGATGTCGATGCTGTTGTCGATGTCGAGCCCTACACCCGTCTTGAACTTTCGCGGCAGGTACTGCTTGCCGTAGAAGCTCTCTTCCTCGCCGCTCTCGTCGACGCGCTCGCCGTCCAGCCAGATTTCGTGATAGGCGCCGGTCGCCGGCGCGAGCGCCAGCGCCAGTTCCGCCGCGACACGTTGCGAAGTCTGATGGGCCTCGTCTGCGAACGGTGCCGGCGACGCCATGACGTTGCGCTGCACGTCGCCGCAGGCCGAGAGCGTGCTCAGGAGCGAGTGATTGATCGTTGCGATGAGCGTCTTGAGATCGCCCTTCGCGACTCCGTGATACTGAATTCCCTGACGCGTGGTCAGGCGCAAAGTGCCATCCGCGCACACGTCGGCGAGCCGGTCAAGTTCGAGCCACTGCGCTGATGTGATCGCGCCGCCCGGGATGCGCACGCGCACCATCATGGAGTATGTTTTGCCCGAGCCCCCGTGCCGTGTGTCGCGATTGTCCTGCTGATAGATCCCGTGGAACTTCAGCAGCGTCTTGTCCGTCTCGTCGAAGCAAGATATCGCGTCGTCAGCGAGCGTCGGTGCGATCGATCCGCGCAGTGCATCGCTCTCCAGCTTTGCAAGCTCGACTTTGGACAGCTCGCGCGAAGCGTCAGGGTCAGCGCCATTGTCACTCACGGCTGAGCTCCCTCGGCCGCATCCGGTCCAATCGACCGGAGGTCGCGCTGCAAAGGACGTCGATGCAGGCCGCACTCCGTCTTGGTGGTGCCGGACCAGCGTCCGTCGCGTGAGTAGCCGCCGGCGGCAACTCCGTTCACCGGCTTGGTGCAGTGCGTGCATCCGAAGCTCGGATAGCCGCGGTCATGCAGTTCGCTGTAGGGGACCTGATTGTCTCGAACGTACGTCCATACGTCGTCGCGCGACCAGCCGGCGAGCGGGCAAATCTTGACCACCTCGAACATCCAGTCCCACTGCACCACATCGAGCGAGGCGCGGTCGGCCGACTGATCGCGCCGTACTGCCGTCATCCACGCCGTCGCGGTGTGCAGCAGCTCGCGCATCGGCTCGACCTTGCGGAGCTGACAGCACTGGTCAGGATCGGTGCGCCAGAGCTCTGGTCCAAAGAGCGTCGACTGTCGATCGGGCGTGATATCAGTTGCGTGGCGAATGAACGTCAAGTTCGGATATCGCGTCTTCAGCCGGTCCTTGAGTTCGAGCGTCTCGTCAAACAGGAATCCCGTGTCGATCCAGCGAATCGCCAGCGGAAGTTCAAGGCGAGCAATGATGTCGATCATCGCGCAGCCTTCCATGCCGAAGCCGGTCGTGACGACCAGTCCCCGGTTGAAGCGTGCCGTTGCCCAGGCAACGATCTCCGCGGGCGTGCCCAATGGGCCGCCTGGGCCCGCGGTCCGTTGATTCAGTGCGGTGATGAGTGGGAGTTGCACGGGAGAGGCTGTGAAGAAGAGGGTGAAAAACAAACGACCCGCAGGTGATTCTGCGAGTCGCTTCAGCTTTGATCAGCGGTCTTTCGGTCGGTCTCGACCGTGTGACGGAAGAAACCTACAAGACACTCAGCAGCGACACAGAACCACCACGAGCTGTGCTGGAACAACAACAACAACAACAGGAACAGTGGGGGTCGCGGCGTGAACGCGGGAGCGCGCACACAAGCATGTTTCCGTACGGAGCAGGCTGTGTGGGGCTTTGGCGGTCCATGACAGGTAGGAACCTAACTCGGGAACGAGAGCAACGCAAGCACTGAACCGAACTTCTCGATGTTTGCTTGCTGGCAGCCAGGGAGGCTGCACCGTGCCTCGGTCGCGTGGCGGGTCTCAGAACCCGTTGCCCAATGTCGGGGACTGGCGCTATTAAGTTAGGAGGGCGCCCTTACGGTCGCCACGGCCCCCGGCTATCGACCGTTCCACCGGCAGCATCGAGCAGAGGGGCGCTGCCAAGGCCGATTCAGTGGTTTCACGCCGAAGCCCGCCGGACGCGCACGATGATGCAATCGTCCTGCGCCACAGAGTCGCGATGTCGCCTCGTTCAGTCCGTCAGTGAAGAGGATGAGCGTTTCACCGCGATCAAGTGTCGCGTGCGCCAGGTCGGCATCGAAGCACTCCGCCGGACACGCTCCGAGTACGCACGTGGTCGATGCAAGTCGGCGCACGGAGCCATCGACCGCGCGGATCATGGCGTCGGGATGCGCTGCGCTCGCGAACGTGACCGCGCCCGTATCGGCATCGATGCGCACCACGAGCGCCGTCGCGAACAGCGAATCGTGACTCGTCGTCAGAAGGAGATAGTCATTCAAGAGTGACATCACGCGCACCGGCGTCGGATCATCTTGCGTGCCGAAAATCCTCAGCAGCTCACCGTGCAGCCGGTGGACAGCCAGTGCCGCCGTGATGCCGTGACCGGTCACATCGATGAGAGTGAGATGCACAGCCGTGACAGCGCTGTTCTTCAAACCGCTCTGATGAATGAACAGCATGTCACCGCCGATCTCGCGCATCGGCTCGTACGCGAGATCTACCAGCATTGGTCCCGTGTTCAGGGCATCCGGCATCAGTCGATCGTGGATGCGTCGTGCGGTCTCAAGATCCTCCCGCAGCTCGATGTAGCGAGCCTTGACCGCGCGGTCGATGACACCGCGGACAAAGCGGCTCTCACGCACGATGGAGATCAGAACGCCAGGCACTGCAACCAGTGCCGCGACGACAAGAATCGCGACGATGGCTTCGATCTTGTTCGGGTCGCGAGGAGAGATCAGCACCGCCACGACGGACACCACGCTGATCGGCACGAGCGGAAACAGCACTTCATAGAGCCGCAGCGGCAGCAGCAGCCAGCAGACAACGTAGATGCAGAGCGTCAGCAGGAACGGCGCGGCGCCGAAGCCGATTCCCTGTGGATGCATGCCGAACAGGGCCAGCAGCCGAAGCAAGCCGATCTGCAATTCTGGAAAGACGGGAAAGATCGCGAATGGATACAGCGCCATCATCGCGACGACGAGACGCCAGTCGCCGTTCCCTGACAGCTGCCGAGGCAGCGCGGGCCCGCTCGTGTGTGCGAACGCTATGGAGGCACACGCCGAAGATGGTGCCGAGCAGAGCGACAGCGAGAGCATCGCGCCACACCGCGCCAGGCCATTGCGATTCATCGCCCGCGAGGAAAATCGATCCTCCGAGCGCAGCCGCGGTCACGACCGCGGTGACGCCGAGACACCACCGCACCCGCCGCGCGGCACGCGCCCACGCCGCTCCGCGCAGCTGCTCATCGAAGTCAAGTCGGAGATCGGGCTCTGAGTACGAAGGCATATGCTCTCAGCAGCTTCACGCTGCGCATCACTTCAGCGCCCGGCGTTCTCATGATCATCAACGAGTGCGTAGAAGCCCGGGCCGGCGCGGCGCAGTTTGCCCGCATCGGCCAGCGCTTCCCACACGCCGATTGGATACTCGCGCGGTGGCGCGATCGCGTCGATGCCGTGCTGCTTGCCACCGGTCATGGGTCCGACACCAAGTTTTGATTGCGAATCGAGTCGCGCAAACTTCAGTCGATTGCGAAACGCACGCAGCGCGAGCCGCATGGTGTCGGCATCAACCGGTGGAGTCGTGGACGCGGGCGTCGCTGCGGCTGTCTCAGGGACTTCCTCGCCCCGCATGCGGCGCACGAGTGTCTGCAGACCAGTCACATCGCGCGCGGCAACGAGTTCAGCGATGGCATGCGGATCGACCTTGGCCTTCAGAAGCAGCTTGTGCATGGCCCCCCAGTGGGGACCAGCCGACGCAGGGTCGCGCCCAGCGAGTTCGCTCGCCTTCGCTGCGAGCTCGTCGAGGACACTCTGAGGCACGCTCCGTTTCATCGGATTTCCTGCATCGGACATTCCACTAGGCTACGGCCGCGGCCGACGATTGCAATCATGCCTGACCCCGCTTCGCCGCTTTCCACGACCCCTCTCGATGCCTCCGGGCTTTAGACTCTGGCATGGCCGTAAAGGAAGTCGCCCGCACCATCCGGAACGTCAAGCGATACTCCGAGATCCTCGACGTGCTCGTTCGGCACGGCTTTGCGGACGTGATCGCGCAGATCGGACTGGACCGGCTTGTTGAACGGGGACAGCGCCTGATCGGCGCCGGGCCCACGCACCCGGTGACGCCTCGGTCACGCCCCGAGCGGATGCGCCTGGTCATGGAGGAACTCGGTCCGACGTTCATGAAACTTGGACAGATGCTGTCCTGTCGCAAGGATCTGATCCCCGACGAGTGGGCCGACGAGTTTGCCAAGCTGCAGGCGGAAGGGCCGAAGCTCCCGTTCGCCCAGATCCAGGAGGCGCTCGCCCGCGAGTTCGGTGGACGCGAGGCCGAGCTGTTTCTCTCGATCGAACCCGTGCCGATTGCGGCGGCGTCGATGGCACAGGTGCATCGCGCGACCCTTGCTGACGGGACACCGGTCGTGCTGAAGATTCTGCGACCCGGAACCGAGGAACGGACGCAGGCTGATCTGGAGATTCTGCGCACACTCGCTGACTTCGCCGACGCGCATCTGACGAACACCGGCTTTAATCCGCGTGATGTCGTTCGCGAGTTCGCGCGCGAGCTCAAGCGCGAAGTCGATCTGACGTACGAGGGACGCAGCACTGACCGGCTCCGCGAAGCATTTGAAGACGACCCGAACGTCGAGTTTCCGCTCGTGCATTGGGACGCCACCACGCGCCGTGTCTTGGCGCTGGAAGAGTTCAAGGGCGTGCTCCTGTCGCGCCTGAAGGATGGGGATCTCACGCCGGAACAGCGCAGTGCGGTTGTCGGGCATGGGGCTGATGCGGTGGCACGGCAATGCCTTGAAATCGGCCTGTTTCACGCCGACCCGCATCCCGGCAACTTGTTCGCACTCATTCGCGAGGACGGCAGTGTCGCGGCAGGGTTCATCGACTGCGGCATGACGGGCCGCGTCGAGCCGCGCACCATGGAGCAGCTCGCACGGCTCGTGAAAGCCGTCGCTGAGGGAAGCATTGAAGAGGTCATTTCCGTCTGCGGAGCACTGGCCAGCATTCCGCAGAACAAGCTCGAAGATCCGGTGCTGCGCGCGGACCTTGCAGAGCTCGCGCGTTCATTCGAAGTGAAGTCGTTCGATCAGTTCAACTTGCCCGGCCTGCTTGACACCCTGTTCGAGACTTTGCGTGCGCACCGCATCCAGTTTCCGTCGGATCTGATTCTGCTCATCAAGGCGCTGACGACGATCGAGGCGGTCGGCCGCAGCCTCGACCCCTCGTTTGATCTGATCGCGCATCTGCGTCCCGCAATCACGCGGGTCGTGTCGCGCCGTTATGGATGGGCGGCGATCCGTAAGCGACTGCGCGCGGGCGTGGAGGATTACGTTTCGTTTGCCGAAGAACTGCCTCGAGAACTCAAGCTCATCATCGGTGCGGTGCGCCGCAACAGCTTCGCGGTGAATCTGCAGCATCACGGATTGACGCAGCTCACGCGCACCATCGAACACGCAAGCCGCAACATCGGCTTCGCGCTGATGGTGACCGGGCTGACTGTGAGTTCCGCCATCCTCGTTCACGCGAGTGATCGCGGCGGACGCTCGACACTGCAGTCGCTCGGCATCGGCGGCTTTGTGCTCGCGACGCTGCTGGCGCTGTCGTACGTGATCGCGAACCGCAAATGGATGGCTGCAAAGCGCGACAATCCCGACGAGCCGAACTGATGCGTATCAGGCGCCCGCGCGGCGCGTTTTCCCCGCGCTGCGCGTCCTTTTCGTGACCTTGGCCTTCTTGCGGAGCGGCGACGTCGTCTGCTGTCCGGCTTTGGCCTTGGAGCGTGTGCCGGCTTTCGCGCTCGACTTCTTCTTCTTCTTCTTCTTCGTGTTCGTGGCGGACGGAGCGCGTGACGTGGTTGTTCGCGTCGGTGTCGACGATCCGCGCAGGGCAGAACCGATTCCCGAGAACACTCCCGAGACGCCGAGGGCGAACTCGCTAGCCACGCCGGCGGCTGCGCGGCCGCCTGCTTTCACAGCTTCCCTGGCCAGCTCCGGCGCGTTCTTGGAGGCGCTGCGCACGGACTCGCGCGCGGCAGGGCCGAGCTTGGATCCCGCGGACTTGGCGCGTCGAACGAGCTGCTGGAGATAGGTGCTCGATTCGTCGGACATGCTGTGTGCGGCGTCGCTCACCGCTGCGAGGAAGTCCTTTTCGATCGACTTCATGCTGCCGGTGAACTCTTTGAGGTCGCTGTTCGTGAACCGGCGACCGGCCTGCTTCGCCTCATCCACCGCCCGTCGCGCCGAGCGAGCGCTTGCAGCGACGGCGTCTGACATGCCGTCGAACGTCTGATGCAGGATGTTGTCATGATCCGCAGGCACCGCCTTCGCGAGACCGGCTCGCACGCCGGTCAGCGCGTCGCCGATGGCGCGGCGAACGTCGACTGCGGCGATCTCGCCGGTCGAGATCGCGTCGCTTACGAGATCGTGCATGCGCCTGCGGACATCGACCCGCTCCTCGACGATGCGCGCCGCGCGGACTGCAGTGGCGTTGCGGCGCGTCGCACCTTGCTTGTTCGGGGACTTCTTGCTCGCAGGATTCTTGGCCATGGTCTTCTTTCAAGGATGCTGGCCGCGAACGCGTCGCTGCCGTGCGTGGCCGCATGGTACCTGTGACTCGTGGACGTCGGCAACGCAGCGCGCGTGACAGCGCTGCTCGCCGAGCCGTCAAATCGCTCAGGCCGAAGCAGCGCCGCGCACGTCAGCGATTGAGGACCGTCCAAGCCGGGACCATGGTGGTGATGTTGCCGCCGGAGGTCTTCACCAGACCGTTCATGATCCACCCATTGAGCTGACCGGTGTTCGTATTGCGCCACAGCAGATCGCCCTTGCCGTCGCCGTTGATATCAGCGGTGGCTTCCAGGTCCCAGACCGGGACGATGGCACCCATCGGACCACCGGCCTTGCGCGACAGTCCGGTCATCAGCCAGCCGCTCACGTCGCCGGTCGTGGTCTTGCGCCAGACAAGGTCAGCAAAGCCGTCGCCGTCAAGATCGCCGATGGCCTGGATCTGCCAAATGTTGGGGATAGCCGGCGCATTCGCGACGGCACCCTGCGTTGTGACGGTGAGTCCATCCAGCAGCCAGCCGAACACGACGCCAGCCGGCGTGCGCAGGAGGATGTCTGCCTTTCCGTCGCCGCTGATGTCTCCCACACCGATGGTCTGGAGGCCTGCGGCGCTCGCGATGGTTCCCCCTGAGTCGCGCGTCTCGCCATTCATGAGCCAGGCGTGAATGAGGTTCGTCATCGAGTTTCGAAACACGATGTCGGCCGTGCCGCTCCCGTCGATGTCGGCGATTCCGATGACGCTGAACGTGGACGCAACAGCGCCCGCGTTCACCACTGCACTGCTCTTCACGACAGTCTGGCCATTCATCAACCAAACGTGCATGACATTGCTGGGATCCCGCCACAGGATGTCGGCGAATCCGTCATTGTCGAAGTCGCCCATGCCCTGAGCGACCCAGCCCGCCGGCGGATCGATGCTCGTGACGCCTCCGCCGATCGGCGTGAGCCCGTCCAGGAACTTGATCGTGACGGCCTTCGTCGTCGGGTTGTGGAAGGCCACGTCCGACTTCATGTCGTCGTCGATGCGATCCTTGCTGATCATCGGGATCAGCGCGACATCGTCGATAAACCAGTCGTCGTTCGTTGCCGTTGCATCGTTGCGGAAGCGGAGGCGGGCGCCGGCATGCCGGCCGTCGGCCGGGAGCGCGTGTGTCCATTGCGTGAACGTGGTCTGGTCTGTTCCATCGGACGTGATCGTGTTCAGCACGTTCCAATCGCCTTCAGTCGACCAGTACTGGACGGACAGGGTCTTGTCCGCTTCAACTCCCGTGTGCTGTGTCCAGTAGCTGACGAGCACGGGTCCCGACTCGCTGAGCAGCAGATTGCTTGTGCGGATTTCGTCGAAGTCGAAGATGCTGCCGCCCGCTCCGGCGTCGAGGTTGAGCGAATGCGAAGCGCTCGGCTCGTTCGCCGCCGCAGTCGACGCAGTAGCGCCGGCGATGTAGTTCCACTTCGTGGTGTCGATCATCGCGCTCGGGAACGTGTCGAGAAACGGAACTGAAAGGGACGGCTGCTCCGTGACGTCGCAGGGGATGGAATCGCGGAACGCGATGATCTGTTCAGCCTCCACTTCGGCGAACTTCAGGTTCGGGCCGACCACGCCGTTGCAGCCACCGGCCGATGCACACATGATGTGGCAGTACTCCGCGCCATTGCAGTGCGCAGCCGACCAGTTGTGACCAAGTTCGTGTGCCGAGAGCGCCTGCCGCAGCGGAAGGAAAGTCGTGAACTTGCTCTGCACGACCGAATAGTGCCCGAAGCAGCCGTCGCCGACGGGTTCGCAGATCACGCTGAGCCAAGCGAGTCCGATCACGCCGCCGATGAGACTCTTTCCGGTGTGGAACTGGGCGACGTCGCGCGGAATCGCCGCTGCCGCGGTGTCGTTCCACTCGACGCCGAATTCGCACAACTGGGTTTCGATGTCCGCCAGCTCCACATACGGCGGTCCCGCTTCCGTGCGAATCACCATGACGGTGAACTCATATGCGATGTTCGTGTCGCGGTCATAGATGAAGTCAACACCGTTCATCACCGCCTCGATGTCGTTGACCGCCCCGGGGATGGAGCTGAAGTTCTTGACATAGAACTCCACGTCCGAATCGAACCCGATCTGGACGATCTGCGGCGCCGCGCCCGCAATCCCGCCATCGCCCGCGTCATCATTGCTGGAGCTGCCCCCGCCATCAGTTCCGATCCAGTCGGGAATCCCCATATCGAACAGGCCGTTGCCGCACAGGCCCTCAGGGGGAATGACATCGCGCGTGTCGTAGACGACATGCGTCACCGCTGCGCGATCGTGCAGAATCGAGGGAGCGAGTTCGCTGAGCGGCTGGATGAAGAACGTTCCCGATTCGCCGAGATCAATCAGGCCGCTGAGCTTGCCGTCGTGAAGCTGCAGCGCCACACCGTGTGCCTCGTTGCCGTCGACGATGCCGCGATAGGTGCGAACGGGAGGGGCTTCATGCGCCACGAGCTCGCCGCGGGCGTTCTGCACCAGAACCTGAAACAGCGGACTGCGCAGCGACCGTCGGACTGCTGAAATCATGCGGATCTGGCCATCGATCAGCAGCGCCAGCTCAAACCGTTCGGGATTGTCGGTCGGGAGAGCGAGGCCGAGCTTCGTGCCGACAGTGAGTCCAGGGATCGAGTAATCGACTTCTTGGGGGGCGGGAGCCATCGCAGAGAGGCTGCTCGCTGTGCACCCGGCAAGAAGGATCGCCACGACGCCGGAGCAGCGTGCCACGGCGTCGCCCGCACACGAACGTGTAAATAAACTGGCCATGGCTCGCCTCTCTCGCTGAGGAGTGGCTTCGAAGGAATTGCGCGGGCTTCGGGACCGGCAATTCTGAATTGAGTCCGCGTACGGACTCGACAGCTGACGTGAAGCAACTGGGTGCACGGGAGTGGCGGCGAGCCGCCTGCGCAACCGGCTGAGTCTCAGATAGTACAGCTTCGTTTCGGCCTGCCAATATCTCATCCGCAATATCCGGCTCGAGTCGAATCTTTGCAAAGACCAAGCAAGCGGCCCCGCGATAGTCGCGGGGCCGCCTGTGCTCACGGCATGTCCATCACCTGAGGATCGCAGGCATCAGTTCGCGGCACGATGCAGGCCGCAGTCCGTCCTGGCGGGTTGCTGAAACTTTCTCCGCTTCCAGCGAGGCCGCAAGTCCGCCTCTCGCCAACGGCATATAACGCAGAGTACAGCCCCGGTGTGACGTCCTCGTCCCGTCGAGCCACTGCAGACTTCACATAGATCAAAATATGGGCGCTTCCGGCTTTCGTGTGGGTAGCCGACCGGCCCGGATGCAGATCAAGCCCCGTCGGCGCTTGGCCCCGGCGGAAGAGACGCGGGCCAGATCTGG
>JAWXBD010000132.1:0-12454 GCA_034439815.1 Phycisphaerae bacterium | reverse complement strand
GGTGCGGCGGCGCGGGGATCCTACTCGCGATTGGTCAGCGGGCGGAACGCCCCGCGATCTGCACTTTTTGTTATTGCAACTGCATTTGCAATTGACGCGCTGCGGCACGCTCCGTATCGTCGGGGTCGTGCGTCGCCTCCGCGGTCATCTTCTGGTTCTTTTCGCCGCCTTGGGCGTTGTGGCGGGCGGCAGCGGCGGTGCCCAGATTCTGCACCTTCTCGCGGAGCACGGACAGCAGTGCGTGTCTGCTGGCGATCGTCAGTGCCACAGCCACAGCCACCACCATCACGATCACGGACACGGCGAATCAGAATCCTCGACACCGTCACCTCACGCTCCGCACGATGACGAGTCGTGTGCGGTCTGCATCACGCTTGGCCTTCTCGTCACGCCGCTCGTGTCGCTGACCGTCGATGCACGGCCGATCGCGACGCTCGCTTGCGTCATCGATGTTGTCGACGAGCTCGTTGCGCCACCGGCGCCGCTCGCTGCGATCTCCGCGCGTCCGCCGCCGCACGTCGCGTAGCGCTCCATTCTTCTCAGTGCACCGTCGGTTCCCCAACCGATCCTGCGCGGGTCCTTTTGTCCCCGCGCAGGGTCCCGTCCGCTTCGCGGAGTCAATACATGTCTGCTTCCTGGTCGGTCGTCGCGCCTGCTGTGCGATGCCGCGCCTTCACCCTCGCCGAGTTGCTCGTGGTGATCGCGATCGTTCTTGCACTCATCGCAATCCTGCTGCCGTCCTTCAATGCGGTACGTCGTTCCAGCCTGGCCATAAAGGATCTCGCGAATCTTCGCGCGCTCCAGAGCGCCCAGCTGTCCTACGCCGCAGACCACAACGGGTATCTCGCGGATGCGCGGCTGCCCCATGGCGGAGTGGGGCAAGGGATCGAGCACTCATTCGTGACGACGCTGAAACCGTACTACGACAGTGCGTTCGCCGTCCGCAGCCCGCTCGATCACAGCGAGCATTGGCCTGCAGAGAGCGGCGGTGCAGGAGTTCCAGTTCCGGGGTCCACGGATCGCATGCGCGTCACGTCGTACGGGATCAACAACTATCTCGCACGGCAGTACTCGCCGCAGGCCGCTGTTGATCCTTCGCTCATGACGGATCGACTCTCGAAAGTGCATTCGCCCGCTGCCACGATTCACATGCTGCTGATGACGGAAACGGGCGAGTACGCCGGATCGGATCATCCGCACGTCGAGGGGTGGGGCTCGATCAACGCCGCGCCGCTCGTGGCGTCGACACAGGTCGCCACGTCAGCGGCAGGCGGACTCGCCAAGACGGGCGATGCCCGCAGCAACTGGAGCTTTCTCGACGGGCATGTCGCAACACTGCGCTTCAACAACGTCTTCATCAACGACACAGTCAACCACTTTGACCCGGCAGTCAGCGGACTTTTCGACGCGCGCATCGGCGGGGCGAGCGGTTCGTGATCGCTGCCCTGACCAATTCATAACCGAAAGAAACTGATTCCATGCACACTCAACTCGTTCACACCGTGGCCTTGGGCACAGGCCTCCTGCTGATGCTCGCGCGATCAGCCTCCGGGCAGCATGACGGCGACATCAATCCCAGCGTCGCTCCCGCCGGCGACGGATTCGCGCGGATTCAGACCAACGCGATCGACAAAGACGGCGCCGTCACGCCGGGCGTGCGCGTGTTCGGACCGGTGTTCGGCGAATCCGGATTTCCGGAGTTCACATCGGAGCCGGGGTTCGACGCTCTTCCCGGCACGTTCGCACCCGGCACGCGCGTCGGATTTCACGCCCCGCAGGGATTCCTGCTCTTCAACGGAGCAGGGCTCGCGCCTGTGACGACAGAGCGCCTCAACGTAAAGTTCGCGACGCTGGAGTCGACGATCGGTCCTGCGCCGGACGAAGGATTCGATCTCGCCGTGCAGGAAGACGGCGGCTGGCATCGGCATCTCTCGTACACGATCCTCGACACTTCGATGCCGCTGCCGCCGATCGGCATCTATGTATTGCCGATGACGCTGTACTCCACCGATCCAGCCGTGCTGGAGTCCGAGCTGTTCTGGATGGTGTTTGATTACGGCGCAGGCGAAGCAGCACATGACGCGGCCATCGAATGGGTCGAAGCGAATCTTGTCGCGACGTGCCCGGCCGATCTCGATGACGACCAGGCAGTCGGCGCGGGCGATCTCGCAACGCTGCTGGGCCAGTGGGGGTCGGCAGGCTCCGCCGATCTCGATGGCGACGGGATCGTGAATGCCGGCGACCTCGCATCGCTGCTCGGTGCCTGGGGGCGCTGCCCCGGCAGGAAGTGACAGATTCACGCGCGCCGGTCCGCTCTCGTCGCTCACGAGGGCGGACCGGCAACTGTGATTGAGACTGCGTCAGCAAACCGTCGTTGCACGCGGCGCAGCGCAGGCAGCGAATCGATCGCGGCGTCAACGAGTTCGGGATCGAAGTGCTTGCCGGCCTCGTTGCGCAAATACGCAACCACTTCGCTTTCAGGCCACGCGTTCTTGTATGTGCGCGGTGACGACAGTGCGTCGTAGACGTCAGCAATCGCGACGATGCGCGCAAAGAGCGGGATGTCCGTACCCTTGCGCGGATGACGGGCGCCTGCTTGCGCCAGTCCCGGATAGCCGAGTCCGTCCCAGCGCTCGTGATGGCCCAGTGCGACCTCCCGGGCCGCGTCATCGAAGCCCGTGCGGAGTCCCCGAAAGAGTCCGGCGCCGATCTCCGTGTGCCGTTCCATCGTGGCTCGCTCGGCGGGATCAAGACGCCCGGGCTTATTCAAGATCGCGTCCGGAATGCCGACCTTGCCGACATCATGCAGCAGCGCCGAAATGTACAGCTGGTCGCGCATGTGCTGGGTATCGGCGGCGGCGAGCTTCTCCCGGCGCGCCCAGGTGTCGAACAATGCCACGCTGAATCCCGCCACGCGGCGCACGTGCGCACCGGTTTCGTGCGGATCGCGCAGCTCCGCCATCGCGACCATGCGCAGAATCATCGCGCGCACCATGCGGGCCCGCTCCAGCGCAAGGGTGGCCATCACTCCAAGATGCTTGATCTGCCGCAGTTGATCGTCGCTGAATCCCGCGCGGGCGTCCGCATTGATCAGCAGAAGCACGCCGAGCGCAGCCCCTTGCGCAACCGTGCTGCTCGCGAGCGGAACGGCAATCGCGGCGCCGGCAGCCACACCGAGCGCGGCGACGATCGCGGCTTCGACCAGCGGACCGCCCTCGCGATCACCGCGGCGGTGCTGCAGGCCGCCGGTGCGGGCAGTCGTGCCGACGAACCCGGCGCTCATCATGGAGAGGTGCACATGTTGAATGCGCTCCAGAGGCCGCGACGGCACGAGCGCGTGCTCCAGGATGAGACGCTCACCGTCCCGGACGAAAATGGCGGTTGCATCAGCGTGCGCGGTTCGCGCCGCCTCCGCCAGAATTCGGTCGACAAGCACGTCGAAGTCCTGAATCTCGAGCAGCTGCGCCCCAAGTTTCTGCGCCGATGTGAGTCGTTCCCGCGACTCTCGCGCCTCTCCCGCGAGCGCCTCGTTCGCGATCGATAGCAGCCGATTGAGATCATCCAGCTGCGCGAGCGCAGCATCGCGCTCCCGCGCCGCGCGTCCGGCGCGGGCGTGGGCGCGCAGCCGAGCCACCAGCTCCACCGACGGCGGCAGCTTGACCAGATAGTCCGCGGCACCGCGCGCGAAGGCCTCGGCCTTGGTCTGTGCATCGTCGTTGGCGCTCAGGACCAGAACCGGGACGTGGGCGAGTTCGGGATCCGCGGCGTAGAGCTCAAGGAGCTCCATGCCGTTTCCGCTGGGAAGGACAAGATCCTGGAGGATGAGATCCGGCTTGGCGCGACGGGCCACATCGCAGGCACTGTCGATGCTGCCGTGCGTGATCAGCCGCGCCGACACGCCGCCCGCGCGCAGCGCTGCATGAATCGCCGCGGCCACCATGGGCTGGTCGTCCACGATCACGATCGTCAGCGCATCGTCATCCACGCACGACCTCCCTGCGAAACTCGACGAGCCAGCAGCGATGCACCTTCTCGTTGCGGAAGTCCTCGGGCACGGTCTGGCGCGTGATCTCCTTCGCGTAGAGGTCAGCGGGAACAAGTGTGTCGTCAAACTTGAGGCCGCGCGAGTTCGTCGAAAAATATACGCACGCACCAGGCGCCATCCAGTTCCGCACCCATTGCAGCAGTTGCGGCCAGTCGCGGTCAATCGAGAACGAGTCGGCTCGCATGCGTTTCGAATTCGAGAACGTCGGCGGATCACACACCACGATGTCGTAGCGTTCGCCTGGCGCGGGGCCCGTTGCGAGAAACGCCAGGCAGTCTTCGTGCACGAGCTGGTGGTCCGGCCCCGCCGAGAACGCATTGTGGCCGAGGTTTCGTTCCGCCCACGCCAGGTACGTCTTTGAGAGATCAACTGTGGTCGTGACAGCCGCGCCGCCGGCGCGGGCATGCACGGTGAACGCGCCGGTGTACGCGAAGAGGTTCAACACCCGCTTCCCTGCCGACCGCTCACGCACCATGCGCCGCGTGAATCGGTGATCGAGAAACAGTCCGGTGTCGAGGTAGTCAGAGAGATTCACTTCAAACTTTAATCCGAACTCATCAACCAGCTTGATGATCCCGCGCGTATCGAATCGCTCGTACTGATCGCGTTCGCCGGCAGCGTCTCGCTGACGGGCGCGGTACTTGATGAAGAGTTTCTGGCGTGGAATCTCGAGGCCGGTCAGCACTTCCTGCTCCGCCATCTTGCGATACTCGACCTCGCGTTCGAACGTGTCGTCTTTGGTCCGGTGATAAAACCACGCGACCACGTCTCCGTCGTACCAGTCGACGATCATCGGGAAGTCGGGAATGTCGCGCTCGTACAGACGAAAGCACGTCAGCCCCTGCCGCCGCGCCCATTTGGCAACGTGGCGGTATCGGTTGGCCAGACGGTTTGCGAGCATCGTCCGCCAATTCTAACGAGACGCATCTTCTGATTGCGTCGTCCCGCGCCGATTGCCTCGTCCGCCTACGATCTCCGCCTCGCCGATGCACACGCGCCGCTTTGTCATCCAAGTCGCTCTCGCGTTCGCGGCGCTCTACACCATCTGGGGATCAACGTACCTGGCCATTCAGATCGCCGGGAGAGACGTGCCGCCGTTCCTGATGGCGGGCACTCGTTTTCTCGTGGCCGGCGGCGTCCTGCTCGCGTGTTGCGCAATGTTCGGAAGCGTGACCCGCACGGATCTCTCGCGCCGCAACTGGTCCGCCGCGTTTGTGGTGGGCTTTGGGCTGATGCTCGTCGGGAATGGCGGTATTGCATATTCATTGCAGCGCATACCGTCCGGCATTGCGGCGGTGATCGTCGCCCTCACGCCGATGTGGCTCGTGATGTTCGACTGGGCACAGAAGCGGAGCGAGGGGCAGCGAGGACGCCCAACTGTCACGGTGTTTGTCGGCATCGCGCTCGGCATCGCGGGCATCGCCACCCTGAAATTTGAAGGGCAACTTGAGGGCGGAGCCGGCAGCCTTCCGGCGCTCGACCGCATCGGCATACTCCTCACGATCGTTTCGACGATCGGCTGGGCGTTCGGTTCGATCTGGGGGCGCACAGCGCCGCGGCCGTCGTCTCCCGTCACCGCGTGCGCGATGCAGATGCTCGCGGGCGGAACGCTGCTGCTCATCGCGAGTCCGCTGTTCGAGTCGTGGAGCGACGTGCGCGTGCAAGAACTGCCCCCGCGATTCTGGATCGCCTGGAGCTACCTGATCGTGTTCGGTTCTTTGTGCGGCTTTACGGCGTACATCTGGCTCCTGCAGAATGTGAGCGCGGCGAAAGTCGGCACGTACGCCTACGTCAATCCCATCGTCGCCATCGTCATCGGATCGGTACTGAACGACGAGCGGTTCACGGGGACGCAAGCTGCCGCGTGCGCACTCGTGCTGACGGGCGTCATGGTGATCACGCTGTTCCGCGATCGGCGCGTGCAGCCCCTGACGACGCCGACGCCGCTCGCGCGCCCTTCACCGGAATGAGCCAGGCTGCGTTTACACCGAGAAGTACTTGGCATCCGGATGATGCACAACGATCGCGCTTGTTGACTGCTCAGGATCGATCTGCCAGTTCTCCGTCAGCACGCAACCGATGCGCTCCGGCTGAATCAGGCGGAACAGCTTCTCCTGATGGCTCATATCAGGGCACGCGGGATAGCCGAAGGAGTAGCGGCTGCCGCGATACTTCTGGGTGAACAGTTCGCGAATGATCGGAGAGTCTTCGGTGCCGATGCCCAGCTCCGCGCGAATGCGCTTGTGCCACAGTTCAGCAAGCGCTTCGGCGCACTCCACGCCGATGCCGTGCATGTAGAGGTACTCGGTGTACTCGTTCCGCTCGAAGAGCTGCTTGGCGCGATGGCTCACCTCGACGCCCATCGTCACGCAGTGGAACGCAACGACATCCTTCACGCCGCTCTCGAGCGGCCGGAAGAAGTCGCTGATGCACAGCCGGCCGCGCGACGCCTGCCGCGGAAACGAGAACCGCTCCACTTCGCGCTGGTGATCCTGCGGATCGAAGACGACCAGATCGTCCCCCACGCTGTTGCACGGGAAAAACCCATAGACCACCGCAGGCCGCAGAATGCGCTCGCTCTTGCATAACGCCTTCAATCGCGCGAACGTCGGTTCGACCGTGTCCTCCAGCAGGCGTTCATACGCCGCGTCCGACATCGATCCCTTCTTGAATCCCCACTGCCCGCGGAAGAGCGCCGTCGTATTGATGTACGGATAGATCTCGTCGAGATCGAGATCTTCGACCAACCGTTCGCCCCAGAATGGCGGTGTCGGCACGTCAACGTCCGTGCGCACGTCGGAGCGGACCGTCGCTGTGCCCACCGCGCACGCTGTCGCCTCAAGCCGCTGGCCGACCTTGGCGTCGACGGACGCGCGCTTCGCAAGCCGCGCGTCGATCTCCGCGTCGACACGATCGAGCGTACCGGCGGCAAGCGCATCGCACACCGCCAGCCCTTCAAACGCATCGCGTCCATAATAGAGCGGGCCATGGTAAATCTCGCGCAGATGACCTTCGGCGTAGTGGCGCGTGAGCGCTGCCCCGCCAAGCATGATTGGCACCGTGATCCCCATCGCGTTCAGCTCGTGAAGATTCTGCTCCATCACGGTCACACTCTTGACAAGCAGTCCGCTCATGCCGATCGCATCCGCGTCGGTTTTCCTCCACGCGTCGAGGATCGCGGACAGCTGCTGCTTGATGCCGATGTTGTGCACTTCGTAGCCGTTATTCGACAAGATGATGTCGACGAGATTCTTGCCGATGTCATGCACGTCGCCGGCAACGGTCGCAAGGACGATCTTGGCCTTGGCCTTCCCCTGCTCGCCGGACTTCTGCATGAACGGCTGGAGGAACGCGACGGACTTCTTCATCACCGTTGCGGACTGCAGCACGAACGGCAACTGCATCTTGCCCGAACCGAAGAGATCTCCGACGACTTTCATGCCGGCGAGCAGATGATCATTGATGATTGCGAGCGGCTCGTACTGCTTCATCGCTTCGGTGAGCGTCGCTTCCAGATCGCCGCTTTCGCCATCGACGATGTGCCCCTGCAGCTTCTCCTCGATCGTGCGATGCGCGTTCGGATCGGACTTCGCCGTTTCTTCGCCATCAGGAAACAGTCCGATGAAATACAGCAGCGGATCAAAGTTCTCCGGCATGCCGGCCGGCCGCTGATCGCCGCGCCGATCGAAGATCAGCCAGCTCGCCGCATCCCACTGCGCGTCCTCGATCCGGTTGCGTGGCAGGATCTTGCTCGCGTGCACGATCGCCGACGTGAGTCCGCGCTTCCGAGCTTCGTCGAGGAACACGGAGTTCAGCACCGCGCGCGCCGACGCTTTCAGTCCGAAGCTGATGTTGGAGAGGCCGAGGATGATGCCGCATCGAGGGAACTGCTCGGCGATGAGCCGGATGCCCTCCAGCGTTTCGAGACCCAGCGCACGGTCATCATCGTTTCCAGTCGCGATCGTGAACGTGAGCGGATCAAACAGCAGATCGGTTTCGTCGAGACCCCACTTGCGCGTGTACAGATCATGCATGCGCGCCGCGATCTCAAGCTTGCGCGCCGCCGTCTTCGCCATGCCCGCCTGCGGATCTTCGTCGATGGTGAGCGCGACGCACGCAGCACCGTACTTCTTGAGCAGCGGACACACTTCATCGAAGCGCTTCTCGCCGTCCTCAAGATTGATCGAGTTCACGATGCAGCGGCCCGGCGCACGCTTCAGACCCGCCTCCAGCACGTCGGCCTGCGTGGAATCCAGCATCAGCGGCGCGTTCACCTGCCGTACGTACCGCGACACGACTTCCGACATGTCCGTGACGCCATTGCGGCCGACGAAGTCCACGCAGACATCGAGCAAGTGCGATCCGTCGCGCATTTCTTCCTTGGCCATCGAGACCAGCCCGTCCCAGTTCTCCTCGTCGAGAAGACGCTTGAACTTGCGGCTGCCGTTTGCGTTGGTGCGCTCGGCCACGATGAGGAACGAGTTGTCCTGTTCGAACTCGACGAATGTGTACAGACTCGATGCTCCGGGTTCCTGCGGCTCCACGGCGCGGCTGCTCTGCGTCCGCTCCGCCGTCACGACCGCCAGCTGCTGGATGTGCTCCGGTGTCGTACCGCAGCATCCACCGACAATGTTCACCTTGAACTCGTCGAGAAAGCGCCGCATCGCTTCGCCGAACGGAGCCGGACGCAACGGGTACTCGGTGCGTCCCTCGTGGAGAATCGGCAGACCGGCATTGGGGATGACCGAGATCGATCGATCCCAGTGCTTCGCGAGGTACGCAAGGTGCTCGGCCATCTCCGTCGGCCCGGTCGCGCAATTCAGTCCGAGCGAGCAGATGGGGAACGGCTTGAGCGCGTTGACGACTGCCGTAATGTCCGATCCAAGCAGCATCGTGCCCGTCGTCTCCATCGTGACGGAGACGAGGATGGGCATGTCGTTGACGTGCTTCTTCGCGCGCTCGAGCGCCTCAAGACATGCGTTGATCGCGCACTTGACCTGCAGCAGATCCTGACACGTCTCGATGATGAATGCGTCGGCGCCGCCATCGATCAGGCCGCGCGCCTGCTCGCGATAGCTGGCGAGCATTGCGTCCCACGTCGTATTGCCAAGCGTCACAAGCTTCGTGCCCGGGCCCATCGAACCCATGACGAAGCGCGGCTTCGAGGCTGTCGCGAACTTCGCGCATGCCGCGCGGGCGATTTCCGCACCGCGTTTGTTCAGCTCGTACGTCCAGGCCACCATCTCGGGATCGAACTCGGCACCGACCAGTTCGTTCGCTCCGAACGTGTCGGTCTCGACACAGTCGGCGCCGACCGCCAGGAACGACTCGTGGATTCGCTGAATGAGATCCGGGCGGCTTCTGACCAGGATGTCCGTGCAGTTCTCGCGGCCGAGGTAGTCTGCCGGATGGCAGTCCGCACACGCGTAAATCGACGATCCCATCGCGCCGTCGAACACCATCACTCGCCGGTCGAGTTCCCGCAGGAATGAAGCCATGCGGGCACTGTAGGGACACCTCGACGAACCTTCAACCGTTCATCCGGGAGAACGGATGAATACCCAAGTTCCGCGTGCCCGCTGGCGTCCGGCAAGCGCTTTGCCCTTCGGCGACAACCCCGTCGAGTTCCCTCGGTACGATCTCCGCCCGCGCGCCGCATCCGGCCGCCTTAGGCCCGCGGTGTCGACTGCGGGTCGCTCCGGAATCTTTCCTTCATGGCGCAGTTTCGATCTGTTCCCCGGATTCTCCGGGCGTTTGCAAGTCTTACAGCAGCTGCGCTGACCGCGTGCTCGACCGCGCCCAAGTCTTCTGCGGACGCTCGCGCGCGCGTCCCGCCAGCCTTGGCGTACGAAACATTCGACGCCGTGTGGACGACCATTGACACGCAGCACTTCGATCCGACGCACAACGGCGTTGACTGGGTCGCGGTCCGCGAAGAGTTCCGTCCGCAGCTCGACAGCGTGCGCACCGACGACGAACTGCGGGCGCTCCTGCAGCAAATGATCGGCCGCCTCGGCCAGTCGCATTTCGGCATCATCCCGGCGCACCTTGCGAATCCCGACGACATGACAGGAGTCGCCAGCGCGGCGAGCGACACGGACGAGTCATCGGGAGGCGGCGATCTCGGCGTGACGTTCCGCCTGGTCGGCAACGACATCCTCGCGATTGCCCCGCGCATCGGCGGTCCCGCTGATGAAGCCGGGATCCGCGCCGGATGGCGGCTGCTCGAAGTGAACGGCCGCGATGTGCGCAGCGAGCTGATGCCGGACGATGCGATCGATGCGCCAATATCGGCCATGCTGCGTTACGTGACCAATCAGACAGCCGCGACGCGGGCGATCGCTGCACCATCGGAAACCGTCCGACTCGTCCTCGACGACGACCGCGGCACACGACACGAAGTCTCCGTGACTGCGGTGAGTTTCGGCGGTGAAATCGTGAAGTTCGGCAATCTCCCGCCGCTCGAAACGCATGTCACGGAACGCACCATCACAACCCCCCAACTCGCCGCGGCCGGCATACCGGCGGCAGAGGCCGATCGCTTGCGGGTAGGCTACCTCGCCTTCAACATCTGGATGGTCGCCGCGGCAACAGGGATCGATCGGGCGGTCGATCTGCATCGAACCCGCGAGGCATTGATCGTCGATCTGCGAGGAAACCCCGGCGGTCTCGGCGGCATGGCCATGGGCGTCGGCGGTCACTTTCTTGACCGCGACGACAGTCTGGGGCGCATGACGAGTCGCGACGGCGCGATCGAGTTTCGGGTGAATCCGCGGCGCGTCAGCGCTGACGGCCGCGTCGTCGAGCCGTTCAAGGGGATGCTCGTGATCCTCGTGGATCCGCTCTCGGCAAGCACCTCGGAAATTTTCGCCGGCGGTCTGCAGGAGCTGGGCCGGGCAGTCGTCGTCGGCGAGACGAGTGCCGGCGCCGCACTCCCTTCGGTCGCCGTGGAGCTTCCCAACGGCGACATCCTGCAGCACGCGCTGGCCGACTTCGTGACGCCGAAGGGGAATCGACTCGAAGGACGGGGTGTCGTTCCCGACCTTCCTGTCACGCTGACGCGCGACAGCGTGTCGCGCGAGTCGGACCCGGTTCTGCAGGCCGCACTTCGATACATCGCACATGAGCGCAAGCGCCGTGTGCATTCCGACGGCTGATTGAGTGAACCGCCTGGACCTGCTCGTACCCGGAGTCCTTTGATCGATGATGCTTTGCCGCCCTTTCACCACCGCCGTGATCCTTCCCCTCGTCGCCGCAATCGCGATCGGGCACGGCGCCGCCGCGCAGTCGGCCACCGCAACACCCCTCGCAACACCCCCGGCGCAAACCCCGTCCCCGCCGGCTGCGCCCGCCACGATGCCTGATGCGCCGCTGCCGACCGCGGAGGAACTTTTTGCGAAGCAGGCTGCCGCGTGCGGCGGTGACGAGGCGTTCGCGAAGATCGAATCGATGACGTCGAAGGCGACCATGAAGATGCCTGCGACGAACCTCAACGGCACGATTGTGTCGCACTTCGCAGTGGCCCCCGCGCACGGCAAGGACGCCGGAAACGTTGCCGGCAACGGCCGCTTCGTGGTGCTGATGAATCTGCCGGGGATCGGCGATGTCCGGACGGGCTTTGACGGAACCGTCGGCTGGTCGACAGATAAGGTGCTCGGCCCGCGCCTCCTTGAAGGGAAGGAGCTCGAGCAGATCAAGACCGATTCCGACTTCCGCCGGGAGCTGTCGCTGCACAAGAAGTTTGACTCGGCGACCGTCGCGGCGCTGACCACCTGGGCTGAGAAGCCTGCCTACGAAGTGCGACTGAAAGGGCAGTCGGGCGATCCGCAGCGGGAAATGACGGTGTATCTCGATCAGGCGACCTCGCTGCTGATCGGCATGAAGATGCTCGCGCAGACGCCCAGTGGCGCAGTGCCCATTGAGACGACGGTGTCTGAGTACCGGGCGTACGAGGGGCCCGCCGGGAAGATCATGCTGCCGGCGAAGACCACGCTGGTCTGGCTCGGCCAGAAGCAGATTCTCGAGGTCGAAGAAGTCGACTTCGACCCGATCGATCCAACTGTCTTTGAACTCCCAGAAGCCATCAAGGCGCTCGTCAAGGCCCGCGACTCCGCGCCGCCGAAGCCTGAGGCGCCGGCGAATCCCGCCAAGGCGCCCGCGGACACGCCAAGTCCAACCAAAACAAACATCCCCTGAGAGATCTCACGAGTGACGAGCCTGCATGGGCTCGTACTCGTCGCACAGTTTCGTACGCTTCGCCCCCTTACTCGCTCACTACTCGCTCACTTTGGGCCATGACGGCTTTTGAAAGGACCCTTCGATGGATCTCCGTCCCCGCACTCTGATTCTCACCGCGTCAACTGTTGCCATTGTGGCTTCTCTCGCGTTCGCGACGCCGCAGACCACGCC
>JAWXBD010000131.1:0-26963 GCA_034439815.1 Phycisphaerae bacterium | reverse complement strand
TGCCGCTGATCGTCACAGGTGACTTCAATGAGACACCGTACGGCGCGGCATATCGCCTGTTCGAGCGCGACAGCGGTCTCGTTTCCGCCCGTGGTGGCTTTGGCCGCGCTCCGACGTGGCCATCACAAATCAACGGCCGAGCGATCCCCGAGTGGCTGCGAATTCCGATCGATCACTGCTTCGCGTCGGCGCACTTCACGACGACATCGTTCACCGTTGGACCGCACATCGGCTCGGACCATCGGCCGATCGTGATTGACCTCGCGTGCGCGAAAACTAGCGCGTCTCCGGTTCCGTCAGCACCGCTTGCAAACCGATGAGCGGCTGCGTGTCGTTCAGCTGAAGCTGCACCAGCCGTACCGGCGTCGGTTCGTAATAGCGAAAGAGACCGCCGGGATTCGGTCCCTCGCCGCGCACATCCCAGAAAACCGCGAGCGAGAGTCGCAGGTTCTCGCCGGCAGCGATGTTGTCGACGTGGTGAAGGTACCGCTCGTTCAGCCACACATCGACGTTCGAAAACGAGCGGGTCGTGGCGTTCACGATCAGGATGTCCTCGCCTTCCGTCAGGACCTGCGCTTCGATCGTCTCGCCTTGCGGCAGCCAGTACGGATACTGCCTGGTCGCCTTCACGGGATCCGAGCGAACCGTCTGGCAGGCGGCGAGGAACAGCACGGAGAGAAGGAGGAGCCGGCGCACGGGCGGAGTGTAAGGGAAGAGGGGCAGGTTCTGCTCACGGCAACCCGGCAACCGTCGCGCACCGTGCGATGAGTTCGTCCGCGCGCGCCTTGGTCGGCGCTTCGGCGATGATCCGGATGATTGGCTCGGTGTTGCTTGCCCGGAGGTGCACCCAGCCGTCGGCGAAGTCGACGCGGACACCGTCCACGGACGAAACGCGCTCGCCCGCGAACGCTTTCCGCGTGCGCTCGAGCGCCGGTCCCACGACGCTCAGCCCTCCGATTGAGCTCAGGTCGCGCTTCGTCTTCACCATCGCGTACCGCGGAAGGCTGTCGACGATCGTCGATAGCGGACGTCCGTCGCTCGCGAGCAGATCGAGCACGAGTGCCATCGCGCTGAGCGAGTCGCGCACCCAGCAGATGTCCGGCAGAATGACGCCGCCGTTGCCCTCGCCGCCGATCAGGCCGTTCGCTGACTTGAGCGCCGCAACCACGTTGGCCTCTCCGACGGCGGTTCGCAGCACGGTGGCGCCAAAATCGCGGGCGACATCGTCGATCATGCGGCTCGTCGAGAGATTGGCCGCGAGCGTGGCGCCGCGCGCTCCGTGGCGCTGCAGCATGCGCAGTGCCGCGAGGACGAGCGTGTACTCCTCACCGATGAAACGCCCGCTTTCATCGACGATGGCGAGCCGGTCTGCATCAGGATCCTGCGCGAACCCGACCGCGCACCCGCGGGTCGCGCGCGTACGGGTGATCAGGTCACCAAGATTCGATTCGATCGGTTCCGGCACGTGGCCGAACACACCCGTCATCTCGCCGTGAATGTGCGTGACGGCGCAGCCGAGCTGCTCCAGCAGCGCCCGTCCCGGGCGGCACCCCGATGCGTTCACCGAGTCGAGCACGACGGAGAATCGCTGGCGACGAATCGCATCGCCATCGACGCACGCGAGTACTTTGGCGACGTGGATCTCATTCGCCGAGGTATTGACGGCCATCGAGCCGATGTGCAGCGCCGTCTCGAACGAGAACTGGCGGGCGAGAAATCGCGCGATGATCGCGTTCGCGACTTCGGGCGGTGGTGCGAGCCCGTCGCTGTCGAGGCACTTCAGTCCGTTCCACTCGATCGGGTTGTGACTTGCGGTGACGCACATGCCGCCTGCTGCCCGCAGCTCACGGATCATGACACCGACCGTCGGCGTCATGGTGACATCGAGGTCGATCACATCGCAGCCGGTCGCGGCGAGCGCGCCGCGCACCGCCAGCGCGAGGCTCTCGCCACCGATGCGGCCGTCACGTCCGACGACGAGCATCGCCCGTCCAGTCGTGGTGGAACGAACGTGCGATCCGAACGCAGCGGCAAACTCCGCCGCGACCACCGGCGTCATCGTCCGACCCACGATTCCGCGAGCGCCGGAAACCGAAAGCATCAATGGTGCGTCAACCGGCGAGTCAGTCATGTGATCCTCGTCATCGGGCGGCTGTGTCGAGCGGACAACTGGGGAAGCGTCTTTGGTGCCCCGCATGCACCCGCGAGAGGATATCGGTAGGTCTGATCCTGGGCGGTGCTCCCTGCCGATGGAAACGTTCGACGTTTCTCTATAATCGGACTTCTCATGTTTTTGCTCGAGATTGCAACCGAGTTCTGCGCGGCGCACGCCATCGTGATCGGCGGCGCGCGGGAAGCGCTGCACGGTCACAATTTTCATGTGACCGTCACCGTGGCAGGGGAGCAGCTCGACAACGAAGGACTGCTCTGCGACTTTCATGCTGTCGAGCGTTCGCTTGAACAGATCATCACTCCGTTCCGCGATGGGAATCTGAACACCACCCCTCCCTTCGACCGCGTCAATCCGACCGCCGAGCGCATTGCCCACCACATCGGCGTCGCGCTGGGCGTCATGCTGCCTCCGGCTGTGCACGTCGCATCAGTGCGCGTGACGGAAGCCGCCCGTTGCGCTGCGATCTATCGTCCGACCCACCCAGCAGCTGATCTTCAACCAGTACCATAAGGCCGGAACGAGAGTGCAATGACCGATCGAACCGTACGCATGAAGGCAGCATCGCCCGTCGAGTCAACAGTCGCGCCACACGCAAGTCCGTCGAAGGAGGCGGGGACCGACACCGGGCCGGAAGCGCCATCCGATACGAGTCGATTCCTCAATCGCGACCTGCAATGGCTCGAGTTCAACCGGCGTGTGCTGCACCAGGCAATCGACGCTCGAATGCCGCTGCTGGAGCGCGTTCGTTTCCTCTCGATCTTCTCCAACAATCTCGACGAGTTCTTCATGAAGCGCGTCGGAGGACTGCGCCGGCAGATGGATGCCGGCGTCGGAAGTCCGCCATGGGAACCGCTTACCCCGGCGCAGCAGCTGAGCGCGATACGCACGCGGGTGGTCGAACTCGTGAATGAGCAGGCCGCGAGCTTTCGCACGGACATCCTTCAGCGGCTCGCTGACGTCGGCGTGCAGTTCCTGCGGTGGAGTGAACTCTCGCAGCAAGATCGCACCGAAGCGGAGGCGTGGTATCGCCGCAACGTCTTTCCGATTCTGACACCGCTCGCCGTCGACCCAGGGCACCGCTTTCCGTTCATCTCCAACATGAGTGTGTCGCTCGGCGTGATGCTGCGACGGCCCGGCGAGAGTGAGCAGCTCTTTGCGCGCGTCAAAGTCCCCGAGCTTGGAAATCGGCTGTACCGGTTTGAAGGGACGAAGCGGTTCGTTCCGCTGCAGGAGATCATCGAACACAACCTCGACGATCTGTTCCCGGGAATGGAGATCGCGAAAGTACTGCCGTTTCGCGTCACACGCAACGCGGACGTCGAGCGCGACAACGAGGATGCGGAGGATCTGCTTGAACAGATTCAGCAGCAGTTGCGCGAGCGGCGCTTCGCGCGCGTGGTTCGGCTTGAGATCTCGCGCGGTGCGAACCCGCGCATCCTGCGGTTTCTCGAGGAAGAACTCGACATTGGAACGGAGGACATTTACGAGACCGACGGCATCATCGACTGGGGGATTCTCAATGAAATCGCCGACCTCGACATGCCGGAGCTGCGCTTTCCCAAGTGGACGCCGATGGTTCCTCCGCGCATCGAGAGCGACGAGAGCGATCTCTTCAGCGTGATTCGTCAGGGTGATCTGCTCGTCCATCATCCGTACGAGAGCTTCGACGAAACGGTGTGCCGATTCATCGAGCAGGCCGCGAACGATCCGAAGGTGCTCGCGATCAAGCAGGCGCTGTATCGCACCAGCGGCGACAGCCCGTTCATTCCAAGTCTGATCCGCGCGGCGGAATCGGGCAAGCAGGTCGCGGTGCTCGTGGAGTTGCGCGCCCGCTTTGATGAGGCCCGCAACATTTTCTGGGCGCGCAAACTCGAAGACGCCGGCGTGCACGTTGCGTACGGCGTTGTCGGATTGAAGACGCACAGCAAGGTCGCGCTCGTCGTCCGGCAGGAAGGCAGCGGCATTCGCTGCTACGCCCACGTTGGCACGGGCAACTACAACCCCAAGACGGCGCGGGTGTATGAAGATATCGGCCTCTTCACGTGCGACGCCGCGATCAGCGACGATCTCATCAACCTCTTCAACTACATGACAGGCCGCAGTCGCCAGAAGGACTACAGCCGGCTGCTGGTCGCACCAGTCGCAATGAAGCGCCGCTTCATCGAACTCATTGAACGCGAGATCAGCGTGCAGCAGGCAGGGAAGCAGGGGCGCATCATCGCCAAGATGAATCAGCTCGAAGACCGCAGCGTGACTGACGCTCTGTATCGCGCGTCACAGGCCGGTGTCTCCATCGACCTGATGGTGCGCGGCTTCTGCTGCCTGCGTCCCGGCGTGCCGGGACTCTCCGAGAACATTCGCGTCTCGTCGGTGATCGGTCGCTTCCTCGAGCACAGCCGCATCTTCTGGTTCGGTGCCGGCAAGGACGATCCGCTGGCCAGCGACTTCTACATCGGCAGCGCCGACTGGATGTATCGCAACCTGAATACGCGCGTCGAAGCAGCAACACCGATCGCGGGGCGCCGTGAACGCGAGCGGCTGTGGGAGGTTCTGCAGATCGGAATCTCCGATCGACGGCAGGCCTGGGACATGCAGAGCGATGGCCGTTACGTCGCGCGGTCGACGGACGGTCTGTCCCCGGATGCCCCCGAGGCTGTCGGGACGCATCAGCGTTTGATGACCATTGCCGTCGAAGCACAGCGTCTGCGCGAGCCGCACGGCTTTGAAGATTGACCGCAAGACTCCGTGACAGGCCGCTGACGATCACCAGTTCGTGGTGCGAGGCATCGAGCTCGCGACGAGTCGGATGGGGCGCATGTAGCCCCGATCGAACTTCGTCGACTGATTGTCATCTGGCTCGATCGTAAGGTCCATCGACACGCGAAACAGATGCGTGCCCTTCTCGTATTCGAGCGTGAAGGCCGGAAAGTCGATCTCCGAACCCTCGGCCTCGCCGGGAGTGGTGGTCCGTCGCACGCCCGCGAGGAGCACGCGATCGGTGCCGTCTTCGCCGACGCGATACAGCAGGGTGCCGGCGACCTCGTCAAATGTGACGCGGATGTACTCATCGTTGTGATCAACAAACTCGATGTAGTCGCTCGTGACGACCTTGTCGAGCGGGTTCGCCGGCATCGGACCGAAGTCAGCGCCGGTTCGGATCATCGTGAGGACACGATGCATGACCAGGCGGGACACTGTGTGTGTCGATGCTTCCTCCGTCGTCGCCTGGTAGGCGATGAAACAGGCGTTGAGCGACACCATCGTTGCCGTGAGGAGCGCGGCGCTGATGCCGAGTGCCATCAGCAGCTCGACGAGATTGAAGCCGCGTGCCCGCGAAGCGCGCCGCGGCGCGCGATGGAGCTGAAGGTGCAGGCGCGTCATGAGAGCGGTCCTCCTTCGTGATAGGTCGTCTGATCGGCCTCCACTGTCACAGGCCACGGAATACCGTCGGGCAGCTTCGCGAACGGGTCATAGCGCAGCGTGATCTCGCCAAAGCCGAGAAAGCCGCCGTCGTCCGGCATCGAACCTTCGCCGTCGCCATCAAGCGATCCGAAGTACCCGATCGTGGTGTTAAACATGTCCGGCTGGCCGTCATAAAAGAGCGGCCCCTGACCCGCGATCGGACGAAACGTCAGGAGCAGGGTGCCATGCACATCCGCGGTTCCGCGCACGTCAAGAATGCCAGCGATGATCGTCCCGCGGAGCTTGACCTTCGCCGTGTCCTCAGGATTGACCGCCTGCTCGTTGTTGAAGTTGCCCACGTCGACTGACCAGCCAGGCAGCATCATCGAGCTTCGCGCCAGCATGTCCTTGTCGGCGGCGCTGAGGGCCGCAAGCTGCGCCTGCAGCGTGCTGGCGTCCGGCTGCGCGAGAAGGTCAGGATCTGCGGTGTCCAAGTAGAAGCGCGTCGGCCCCATCAGCTGAACCTTGTTGCGCCAGTGAGTGAACTCGCTGGGCGTGTCGCCTGCGATCGATCCGAGGAATGTGCAGCCATCGAAGCGCACCGAATTCGAATGCTGCTTGGTGTCCGCGACCGGCGTTCCGTTCAGACTCGACATGAGCCCCGGGAACTTCGCGCCGTAGCTGAATGCTCCGCCGCCGAGATCCGTCTGCGTTTGCGAGCCCGCATAGTTCCAGTTCATGTCGACGCAGTTCGCCTCGGTCTCGATGTACGTGACGCCGATGAATGTGCAGTTCTCAAAGACGCAGTTCGTGGCGGTCGGGATCGTCAGGTTCGTGAACGTGAAATCCTTATAGATCGTTCGCTGGTACCAGTCGTACGCGGCGGTGGAGCCGAACGGAACGGGTTCCCATGTGGCGTAGCTCGCAGCTGTGATCGTGCCGCCGCTTGCGACCTGAGTGGCAAACGCAGCGCCGCTCGCCGCTTTGGTTTTGAACCACACGGCGCTCTCGGCGAACATGTCGGTCGTGATGACGCGGAGCTCGTCCGCAGGCACCCCGAAGGTCACTGCTGACTCGCCAAGATCGGGACGGATCGGCCCTTGCACGATCGTCTGGTAGCTCGCGCCGTTCGCCGTGTCCCACTCCGCTTCGGTCACGCCGAACGCAAGCCGGCCAGTCACCTTCGCATACCGGTCCAGCGCGTTGATCACGCCGTCGTCATACCCCAGCGCCGTGTCGACGGAGTTGATCACGCCATCGTCGTTGCGATCGGCATCCCATTGATCCATCAATCGTCCGAGCTGGTTGTCGATGTCGATGAACTCTGCCGTCAGGCTTCCGAGTCCTGCGGCGGCAGCCTTGGTGGTATCGAAGACGACGTTCCCGTTCGCGTCTGCGTCGAACGCTCCGAGGAAGAGATCGAAGTCGTCGACGTATTCGTCGCCATCGTTGTCCGTAAACGCCTCGTTCGACGCCAAGCCGTTCGCCTCGTCGGTGTTTCCCGGCCGCAGGCGCGCGTCACCATCCACGTCGTAGTCGACGACCGCAGCGTAAAACGCATCAAGCAGCAGGTTGAGGGCTGGCGTCAGGTAGTAAAAGTCGCTGCGCATCACGAGCGGATCACCGTTGCCGGCGTTCAGCTCGTTCGGCTCCGTGCCGAAGCGAGTCGCGATCGGGCCCTCGATGAGGACGTTCTTTCCGATCATCAGCCGGTTCGGCGTGATGATCGCGTACTTGATCTTCTTGTTGATCGTGAAGTCAAGCTGCAGTGTTCGTCGGATGTCGCCGTCGGCGCCGACGGAGGTAACACGGACGACCGGTTTGTCAACCATCACCTCATAGGTGAGACGAAACCAGCAGCGGTCGTCCGCCACGAGCATGCGGATCGGCCGCGTCTCGAGCTTGCCGTCTTCGTCGATCGCCGGCAGCGCCGGGTCGCCGACCTCAACAGTCAGTGTGTTCTGATCGGCACTGTGCGCATTGCGGACCGCTTCAGCAAGACTGTCGGCGGAGCCGTCCTCGACGTATCCCTCCGCAGGCTCGATGATGACTTCGCCGTCTGTTCCGGCATCCCAGGTGCCCATCCACAGCTTGTTCGCGAAATCCTGGTCAATCACGCCTTTGCGGACCACGAAGCGTTCGCCTTCACTTGCAAGGCGCCGCGCTGCGAACACGAGGCCGGTCTCCGCGGCGCTCATCGCACGAGACACCTTGACGGCGCTGTCGGCGGTGCGGAGGTTGCCCTGGGCAACGATCGCCATCGCGACGCCGAGTGATCCAAAGATCACGAGAAACATCATCGCGAGCACCGACGCGACGCCGCGATGGCGACTGCGGTATCCCGCCCGAAACTGCTTCGTGATTCGATCGTTCGTCGTACCCGGCATGTGCCTTGCTCCTCGCCTCCGACCAGTCTGCCGCATCACCTCATCCGTTTGCTCATCTCTCACTTGGGCGCAATCCACGAAACGCGCGTCATTTCCATCGGCGCTTCGTCATCGAGGCCCTGAAAGCGAACGACCACCTCGACCTTGACGAACTTGCTCGCGAAGTCGGCGACCTGGTTTGTGGTGTCGAACGGATCGACATTCATCACGCTGATCGTCTGCTCCCATCCGAGCATGTCCGGAATCACTTCACGGCGCGCGTTGATCGGTCCGTTGCCCATCGTGGCGGAGTAGAACGTGCCGCCGCCCTCATCACCGTCAAAGTCGTCAAGATCATCAAAGTCGGCGAGTTCGCCTTCGTTGTCCTCCGGGCCCCAGTTCTCCGTTCCCGTCACCGGGTCGTGCCGCGGCAGATTGAGCGTCATCTCACGGATCTCATTCCCGAGGCGCTGCGCGATGCTCGTCTGTGTCGACCAGTCGTTCTTCTTGTGAAATGCCTGCTGCGCGGAGACCATCGCGAGAACTCCCACGCCGATGATGATCGTCGCGAGCGCGGTCTCAATGAGCGTGAAGCCGCGGTCGGTCTGGCGCTGGCGCAGTCGAGCGGATCGTTGCATGGCGTTCGTACTCCTTTGTCCCTTCCACCATCGCATACAATTGCGCGTGATCCGCGCACCCCGCATCACTCCCCCCAGTTCAACGGGTGGGATGCGCAGCGCGGTCCGTTAATGTCCCGAGACCAGGCTCGACATCTTGAAGATCGGGAGGATCACGGCCATCGCGATGAAACCGACGACGGAGCCCATCGCCACGATCATGATCGGTTCGATCATGCTGGTAACGGCTTTGATCGCGTCGCGCAGCACTCGCGAGTAGTAGTGCGAGATCTCTTCCAGCACTTCGCCCAGCTTTCCGGACTCTTCGCCAGCGGAAATCATCTGCACGACGGATCGGGGAAGAAGCCGGCTCTTGATGAGCTGGCTCTGCACCTTCTTGCCCTGCTTGACTGCGCCGTACACGCCGCGCCACATGCGCTTGAAAAGCTGATTGCCAGTGATGTCGCCGGTGATCGCGATGGTGTCAAGCATCGGCACGCCGGCGTTCAGCAGTTCACCCATCGTGTGCAGCGAGCGGCTGATGTACAGCGCACGGAACATGCGGTTGATGAGCGGCATGGTGAGCTTGAAGCGGTCCCACCAAAAGCTGCCGAGCTCCGTGCGGATGAAGAGCAGAAAGCCTGTGATGAGCGCAATGAAGACACCGAGCACCAGCCACCACCACTCGACCATGAACGCCGAGAGTCCCATCAGGAACTTGGTCGGCATCGGAAGAATGTGTTCCTTGCCCTTGAACACGCCGGCGAACTTCGGCAAGACGAACGTAAGCAGAAAGACCGTGACTGACATCGCCATGAGCGCGATGATGCCGGGGTAAATGCTCGCGCCGATGACCATCTTCCGAGTCTCGATCTCCTGCTGCAGATAGGCAGCGATGCGATCGAGCATCTTCGCGAATGATCCGGCCATTTCCGAGGCCTTGACCATGTTCAGATAGAGCGGGCCGAACAGCTTCGGGTACTTGGCAATCGCTTCGGAGAACTGTTTGCCGCTTTCAACGTCGGTGCGGATCTGCTGCAGAATGCGGCGGAACTTCTTGTTCTGCACCTGATCCGCGATGCCTTCGAGCGCTGCGCGGATGCTGATGCCTGCACGGATCATCACGGCGAGCTGTGTGGTGAAGTCGAGAATGTCTTTCTGTGACGGGCCCGAGCTGTAGTTGAACTTCGAGAGAACGCCGGACAGCTGCGAACTCACCTGCTGCACGGGAACAAGCTGCAGTACGTGATGCCCCTGATTGCGCAGAATCGACGCTGCAGCAGCGGCGTTCTCCGCAGCGACGACACCGGTCATGGTCTGACCGGACGACTGTCGAGCCTGGTATCTGTAGTGGGGCATAGGCGAAACTGCGAGTGAGAATGCGGTGCGTCAGGCTGCAGGCAATGGATTCAGGCTGCGAGCTGGCGATCAAGCTTGTCGGGATATGCCGCCTGCGCGATGGCGTCTTCGCGGCTGATCATGCCGTTGAAGTAGAGCTCAGCGATGGCGTTGTCGAGGCTCGTCATGCCGAGCTGGCGGCTCGTTTCGATCACGTTGGGGATCTCGAACGTGCGGGCCTCGCGGATGATGTTGCGCACCGCGGGCGTGCACAGCATGACTTCGATGGCCGGGACCATGCCCGGCTGATCGAGCCGACGGAAGAGCGTCTGTGAAACGACGGCCTGCAGCGTGTTGGCAAGCATCGAGCGAATCTGGTTCTGCTGACCGGCCGGATACATGTCGATGATGCGTTCCACCGTCTGTGATGCGTTGACGGTGTGGAGCGTCGACAGGACCAAGTGGCCGGTTTCCGCTGCAGAGATCGCCAGTGCACTTGTCTCGAGATCGCGCATTTCGCCGACCAGGATGATGTCGGGATCCTGACGCAGAGCATGCTTCAGTCCGCTTGAGAACGTCGGCATGTCGGCGCCGAGTTCGCGCTGCTCGATCAGGCACTTCGCGCTCGTGAACGAGTATTCGACGGGATCTTCCAGCGTGATGATGTGCTTGCGATAGCGCTCGTTCATCGACTGGAGCATCGCTGCAAGCGTCGTCGACTTACCCGAGCCGGTGTCACCGGTAACGAGCACGAGTCCGCGCGGCAGATAGGTCAGGCGCGAGATGATTTCCGGGAGATTGAGCGATGCCAGCGGCGGCACCTTGGTGCGGATGGCACGCATGGCCATGCCGATCACGCCGCGCTGCGAGTGGGCGTTCACGCGATAGCGCTTGAAGCCCGAAATCTCGTACGAGAAGTCGAGATCCAAATTTTTGGCGAACGTCTCGCGTTGCGGCACGCTGACCATGGCGTCGAGCCATCCACGAATCATTTCGGGCGTGATGACCGGAAATTCCATCGGCGTCATCACAGTGTGGACACGCATCATCGGAACGTGGCCAGCGATGAGATGGATGTCCGATGCGTCGTGGTCGTGCGCTTTTCGGAGAATGTCGTTGAGCAGCATGCGCGGTGATCCCTTGCGAGCGCGGAGTTCCCACGGTCGTCGAAGGCTCATCGGCGTTCTGGACGGGTCGTTTGATCTGCGTGGGACCGGGAAGTCGGGAGCGACCGCAATGGCTGGTCGGTCTGTAACGGCTGGCGGAGCCGGCTCCCGGACCGCTCACTCAGGGGGCAGCGCTATCGGACTGCTCGGGAGCCGCGGCTGCGGCAGCAGCAGAGGACGATGCCGCCCCTCCGCTGAATCCAGTTTCCGGTCGGTAGAGCCCGAGGTCGTAAAAGATCTCGGCGAAGCGGCTCGGCGAGCGGAAGCTCAGCGTGCCCCTGACCTGCCACGGACCTGCGGGCGCGCCGCCGCTGCCGGTCAGGACCACGGGGACGTGTCGCGTCATCGTCTCGCCCGGCGGGACTGTTGCAAGCGCCTCCCAGCGACCGTGATACGCCGCGCCGCCGTCGGTCGCGCTTTCGACGAACATGTAGTCCCATTGCAGCAATCGCATGGGTCTCGACGCGGGGTTCGTCACTGCGACCTCGACATCCAGTCGGAGACTGTCGGCGGTCTGCTCCTTGACCGTGATGGAGCGAATGCCGATCGTCGGGTTTGCACACCCCGCCACGCACACGATTGCCAGCAGCGCGGAGACCAGAATGGAGACCAGAGCGGGCAAGGACAGGAAGCGAGCCATCGGTCGGGCAATGTATACGATGCGATGCGTTCCATGACGTGCATCCGAAACGGCAAGTGGTCTGCGGTGGCAACGGCCGGCTGGCTTGCGCTCTGTGCCGTCGGAACGGTCAGCAGTGCGCGGGCGCAGGACACCTCTCCCGTCACCGTGCCCGATTCGCCGCTCGCATGGCAGCTGTTCCAGCAGGCGACCGATCAGGCGCGGGACAATCCGGCGGAGGCCGCGCGACTGGCGCAGCGACTCCTCGACGGTTTTAGCGATCGATTGGTGCCCGCGGATCAGGGCGCCGGACCGGACTCTGGTGATCGGCTCGAGGGGGTTGTTGACCGCGTCGAGCGTTTTCTGAAAATCCATCCTGTCGCGCTGGAGCGCTACCGGCAGATCGAAGGTCCGGAAGCGGCGCGACTGCTCGCAGCGGGCGAGACGGAGCGGGTCGCGCGGGCGTACGCGCTGACGCACGCGGGACTCACGGCGCATTTGCAGCTCGCAGAGCATGACATGCAGTCGGCGCGCTTTGCGCGCGGTCTCGCGCGGCTTCGCCGCATGGAAGGGCATCCCGATCTCATCGCGAGTGTGAGCGAGGCAACGACGTACTGGTTCCTGCGCGGAGCGTGCGCGGCGCTTGCGCAGCTGCAGGTGGAGCGCGATCTCGCTGACACGCGCCTCCAGGCGCTCGGTGTCGATGATGCCTCGCCCGAGCGCACTTCGATTGCACGATTCGCCGAGATCACGCCCCCCGAAGCGCCCATCCTGCGCAGTCCTTTGACCGAGGGTTTTCCGCCTGAGTCGGACGAAGGGAGCTGGCAACCGGTGTGGACGGAACAGCTCTCGAGCACCCCCTATACGCGACTGTTTCTGCTGGCTGACGAACTTGGCCGCACGGCGACGCCGAGGGCGTTTGAGCGAGCGCGGTTTGACGGGTCGTATCTCATCGTGGCACCAAGCGTCCTCGGCGATGTCGTCGTGGTGTCGGATGGCGAGACTGTCCGCGCGATGGACCGGCTCAGCCACCGCATCATGTGGATGCGCCCGATCGATGTCGGGCGCCTCGACCGCAATGCGGGAACGATCAGCGATCTTGCGAGCGTTGCGGTCGGTGAGGGCTGCGTGATCGTGCTCCCCGGATACGGCTTTGTGAACGAGCGCGGCACCCTGGCTCGCGTGACGTGTCTCGGTCTCGCGAACGGCGAGATGCGCTGGGAAGCGCCGCTCGGGGGGCTGGGCGGAGCGGAGTTCGAGGACCTGTTTCCCATCGGCGAACCGGTCATCAGCGACGGGACAGTCCATGTGCTCGCCCGCAAACTGACGAGCCGACTCGAGACGGTCGAGTACGTGGTGGCGCTGGACATCAAGACCGGCGCTCTGCGCTGGGCGACCTACATCGCCGGAGCTGGCGGTGTCAACATGCAGGGTCTGCGGCCGGCGTCGCGGATGGTGATCGCGGACGGCAGCGTGTGGGTTGCGTCCTCGGTCGGCGCGATTGCACGGCTGGATGCAATCGACGGCCGACCGCAGTGGTGCCAGCGGTTTCTCGTGCCCATTCGGGATGCGCGATTCTCGACGGAGGCGTGGGAACTCGGCGGGCCGGCGCTGATCGGTGAGTGGCTGTTCAGCGTCTCGCCGGATCAAGCCACCGTGGTACAGATCCAGCGCGAGACGGGGCGACTCGAGAACACGTTCAGCCTCGGGGCGACAAACGCATGGGGAACAACGAGATACATCTTGGCGGATGACGGCGATGACGTGCGGACGCCGCGGATGTTCGCGATCGGCGCCGACATCATCGCGTTCGACCCGGACCGTCCGGAGCGTCCATTGTGGACGCTCAGCGGCGCGAACGACGCGGCTTTGGTCGATCGTGTCGGCCTCACCAACCGTGCCGGGATTCGCGGCCGTGTGCAGCTTGCGGGGGAGCTGCTCGTGGTGCCCGGTATCGACGATGTGCTGCTCGTCGCGAGTGCCAACGGACGGATCAGGGAACGGATCGAAATCGACGGCCCGGCGAATCCAGTGCTGCTCGGACCGCAGCTCTTGCTGGGCCAGAACGCATCCGTCACGGCACTGATGCCCGCAGCCAGCGCGGAACGGCTGATGCGCGAACGCATCGCCCAGGATCCGCTCGATGCGGAGGGCGGACTCGCGCTTCTCGATCTCGGACTGCGTGCGAGGCGGCTGGACCTTTGCATCGAGGCGGCCGGCCTTGCGCGGATTGCCATCGAACGGACGCATCCGAGCGCCGCGAGCGACCGCGCCCGCGAAGAACTTGTGGACCGTCTCCTGCGCACCGCAGCGCTGGACGAGGCGACCGGAATCGCCGGTGCCCCTGTCCACGCGCTGCTCTCGGAGATTTCCCTTGATCCATCGCAGCGCGTCCGGCATTTACTCGCGTCGGCGGAGTGGCGCGCGGGCCAGCATCGCATCGATGAGGCGGTTGCGGATCTCGATCGAATCATCGTTGATGCGGACCTCGTTGATGTACCGCTGATGCGGGCGGACGAATCCAGCGTTCCCGCTTGGACGGAGGCGCTCCTTCGGCTGCGCGCAGTCGTCGCTGAATCGCCAACGGAGGCTGCGGCGGCGCTGGCGCGCCGGCAGGAGGTGGCGACAGCGCGGCTCGCTGCGGCGCTGGCGCTGCACCCGAGCGAAACCGATCGTTCAGCTCGCGCCAAAGCTCTGCGCGCCGCTGCCCTCGCGTCGCCGCTGACTGACGCCGGGGTGGACGCCGCTATCGCGGCGGCGCGCGAGTACGCCGGCGGTCGCGAGTGGTTGCTCGCGTGGTCGACGCTGCAGCGCGCGCTGCGCGTGGTCCCGATCACGGAGGCCCAGCAGATCAGCGCCGGGCGCCTGATTGCCGAGGCGATTGAGACGGCCCGCGCGGCGGGCTGGACGCTGACGGAACGAACGTTCGCCGAAACCGCTTTAGGAGAGCGGGGGAGTATCGACGTCGCGCTGACAGACGGAAGCCGGTCGTTGCAGGAGCTTGTCGCGGGAACCAAAGCGCCGGTGCCCGCAGTGGGCGAGCAACCTGGCGAGGTGATCCAACTTGCGGGTCGAGTCGTGCGCACCGCGCCGGGCGCCACGGCTCTGAAGTCCATCCCGGGGATTCTGACTGTCGACGGTCAATGGCTCTCGCTCGTTCGCACCAGCGATTGGACGCCGGTCTGGAGGACGAAGGTCGTCGATCGCGATCCAGCGGTCCTGGTCGTCGGTGAGGTCGAAGGCGTCGACGCCCTGCTGCTCTGGCAGGAGCCCAGCAGCCGCGACGCGACGGCGTCCTGGATCAGTCTCGCGGACGGGACCGTCCTCGCGTCGACCCCTCCCGCGCATGAGTTCATGCCGGCCGAAACGCTCCTTGATGCGGGGCGCCCGATCAATCAGCAGATGCCGAATGAAGCGCCTTTCATGGCCAGTCAGGTGCTGCCGGCGGTCGCGGGACACTCGCTCGTCCTCGTTCGCCGCAACGGCGATGCGGCGGGGTTCGACCTCGGCACCTTGTCGACGCCGGCATGGACGGCTCGACGGATGATGGACCAGGTGTACGAGATAGGGCTGGCGGATTGGGGGATTGCAGTCGGCGGGCAGACCGAGGGGCAGCGTCAGCCCGGTGCCGCCGGCGATGACGGCCTGCCGGTCCTGCTCGTCCTCGATCCGGCGTCCGGTGCGGTGCTTACGCGCACGGAACTGCCAGAGGACGACAGCATTCGATGGCTGCGGCTTCTCGAGACCGGGGAACTGATCGCCGGTGCGAAGTCAGCGGTACTCGCACTCGACGGGATCGGCAGTGCGGATGGCACCGCGGCGCCCATGCGTTGGCGAAACGCGTCGATCGACGTCCAGGAATCCGTGGGAGCGTGGCGTCTTGGTCGATGCATCGTCCTCGCGACGGCCGTTGACATGCATGACACGATCGTCGCGATCGATCTCGCCACGGCGGAGATCGACCCCGCTGCCTTTCGTCCTCCGCAGCGGCTCGACAATCGACGCTCTGAAATTCGCGCCGGAGGTCGACAGGGCAGCGTCGGGCTCGTGCAGTTCAAGGATCGGATTCTCGCGTTCTCCCTTGACGGCGCTCTCATCGGTGAGGACGCGATCGCCGAAGTGGAGCGGGACTTCGCGGTAGCATTGCCCATCGCAGACGGTGTACTGGTTGTCAGTAACGGGGGATCCAGGCAGCTCCCCACCGCTGATGGATCCGGCATGCGGTTCGAGGCCACATACCTTCTGTATCGCCTCTCGATCGATGAAGGCCTTCGGCTGCTCGGCCAGGCTGTTCGGGTGCGGACGATCGGGCAACGAGCGGACCGGTGGCAGGTTATCGACGGCTATGTCATCGTGAGCACGAATGCCGGTGCCCTTGCCGTTCCGATGCCGGTGTCCCCGTAGACCATCCCTCCGGGCCTTCTCCTCGATGCTTTCATCCCCGGGGTCGACTTCCGCACAGGTCCACTTGCACAATCGGCCCGACCCCGCGATAAAGTGCCGCCCGATTGCTGCCGACCCTTCCGCGGCGCCTGTCAGTGTCTTCTCCTTTTCTGTCCGCTCGTTTCCCCCAGTTTCGTGTTCGGGGTTGAGTCTCTCATAAGGCATCCAATGACTTGCTCGCTTCTTTTGCAGCCCCTCTCTGCACCCACTCGCGCTGTCGGCATCACAGCCCCCATGCTGTGGGATCCGATGGATCTTCAACTCGACGGGCTTGATGGGCTTGACGGGCTGGGCGGCGTGACGACCAGCGTGCTCGCCACGGCGCAAACCGCGCTGCCGTCGATTGTCGGTTTTGACGCAGAAGAAGAGGAAGCGGACGAAGACTTCCTCTACGACGATGACGACGATGACGACGATGACGACGACGACGATGATGAAGACGAGGACGAGGACGAGGACGAAGACGAGGACGAAGACGACGAGGAAGATGACGAAGAAGAAGAAGAAGAAGAAGACGAAGAAGAAGAAGAAGAGGACGAAGAAGACGAAGAAGACGAAGAGGAAGATGACGGCGAAGACGAAGACGAGGACGTCGACGACGAGGCTCTTCTCGAGGACGACGAAGAAGCCGACGACGCCGCCGCCGGAGACGAAGAAGAAGCCGAGGGGGAGAAGGAGCCCTAGCGCTCCGAACGGCCCTCAAGGCCGACACTCGCTCTGGCGCCGGTGGGCGCGGCGGCGCTTTAGCGGCTGGTCAGCGTTGCTTGGAGGAGTGCGAAACGAACGACGCTGATCGAGCGGCGATCTGGGACGAGCAGAATCCAGTCGCCAGGCGCATCACCCTCGAACTGCACGCGTCGAGGGACCGCAACGCGCTCATAGACAAGGGGTGCGCGACCGGGCTGGCCGTCGGGATGGTCGAGGAAGACTCCCTCACCGTCACTGACCAGGACGCTGCCGTCCGCAGCGATGCACGCCGCGAACGATCGTTCGGCGAGCGGCCGCAGCGAATCGTTCGCAGGATCCCACACGGCCATGCGCCGTAAGTCCGGATCAAAGATGACCAGCCGGGCGTCCTCCCCTGGGCCAACCGCGCTGTCGGTTCCTTGCGGGGCCATGGCCTGATACGCGCGACGGCTATCCATGCGGACGGAGAGCCGTCTCACGATGAGTGACTGGTGGAACGCGTCTTCGTCGGTGATGTCGGCTGCGACGAGATCTGCAATGCCGTCACGAAGTCTGATCGCGAAGATCGTACGGCTGTCGCGCGCGAAGACCGGCAGCAGCCATGACTGATCGGGTGCCGCCGGAACTTCAAACGCCGACGTTGCCGAGCGGACCGAGAGGGAGAAGTCGCTGTTCGTGATGTCGCGCGCCGACCACGCGATCGTTCCATCGGGGCCGAGGCAGGCGAACGCGTTGACGCGGCCATCATCGATGAGCCACTCCGGCTGCAGCGTGGGAGGCGCTGTTGGGGTGGCAGGAGCCATCGCAACGTCGGGCCAGCGGACATAGCCGATGCGACGCGAACCATCGTCCAGAATTTCCTCGACAAGAAAGCCTTCCTGATCGGCACTGCGACCGAGGATCAGCCCCTTTTCAAGCGTCGCTACCCGCGTCCCGGTCCGCTCCGCGAGCGACCAGACTTCAAGGCTGGACGCGACAGGTATGCGCGCGTCCTTGGTGCCCAGGAGCGCCGGCCACTCCGGCGCGACGCCCGTCTGCACGGCCATCCATCGCCCGGCGGGCGCGATGAGCGGCAGCGTGAATCCGTCGTAACTGACGGAACAGAGTCCGGCCGCCGCCACGCTTGTCTGGCTCGCAGTGCCCACTGGCGGGGGAGGAGCGTCTGCGCCGGGAAGAATGATTCCTCCTCCGGTCCGGGACTCGACGGTCGTGCAGCGAACCGAGCCCGCAGTCATGCAGGCCAGGGTCACCAGCGCGGTACCGGCGCGTAGCACGCACATCAATTGGCTTCCGGCGGAGCTTCGAGCGGAGCTTCCGGCGGAACCGGCAGCGGGCTCGGCGGCGCGGTCGTGCCGAGATCCACGTTGGGATTGATGACGTTCGTGCTGCGCAGATTGTCGAAGAACCCGCGGTTGCCCTTCGGCTTCTCACGCTGCTCGAGCGGCTTGCGGAGATTCTTCAGCCGATCGATCTCGGCCGCGTTGTAGTTGTGATCGTTGGCGTCAGGGTTGTCGACTACGACCGGTGTCACAAAGATCACGAGTTCCGCAACGTTCTTCTTCTTCTCGGTGGATGAGAAGATCGCGCCCAAGAGCGGCAGATCGCCGAGCAGCGGAATGCCGCGCTTGATGTTCGTCTCGTCCTCGCGGCGGATACCGGAGATGACAATCGTCTGGCCGTTCTTGACGGTGACCTTCGTATTCGTCTGTCGCCGGTCGACAACGGGATTGTTGCTGAACTGAGGCACCGACAGATTGAGATTCGAGAGCAGGATTTCGATATCCATCGCGACGTTCAACTCGCGCGTGATGCGCGGGCGGACGTTCAGTCCGATGCCGACAGGCCGTGTCTCGAAGCTGCTGGTAGTGCCGCCACCGTCGCTGGTCGTCTGGCCCTGCTGGAACGTGATGTCCTGACCGGAGAAGAACTTCGCCTCTTCGTTGTCGCTCGTGAAGACGCGCGGTTCCTGAAGAATGCGGACGTCGTTCGTGCTGTCGAGCGCCTGGAGCAGGAAGCCGACGCTGGTGGTCACGTCCAGCGTGCCGATGTCAAACCACGGCGAGGCGAAGTTCTCGCCGCCGGTCGCTCCGTTGCCCTTCTGAAGATTGAGATCCACGTTGCCGCCGATCGCATTTTCGCCGCCGTTCAACGCCGTCAGGTTGTCGCCGACACGCAGACCGAACGAGAATCCGTCGCCGAGCGAAATCTCCGCAACGACCGCGGTGATCATGACCTGGCGACCTGGACGATCGAGCTCGTCGATCATGGTCAGGATCGCCTCCTGGATCTGCGGAGGAGCGAGCACAATGAGTGAGTTCTGCGTCGCATTGGGCACAACGCGACTCTTGCCGATCGCCGGACTCACCGGCGACTGCTCGCCAGCGGCGCCGCCGCGGCCTGCTTGCCATGGGAAGCTGAACTCGCCGGCGGCCCCACCGCCCGCTCCACCCCGGTCCCCCGACGCCCCGCCGGATGCGCCCGATGCGCTGACGCCACCGGCGCCTGCGAAGTCGATGCCTGTGAGATCTTCTCCCGGCCGCGAGATCCCGGAACCGGCACCGTCCTCCGCGAAGAGAACGTTGATGATCTCAGCAACTTCAAAGGCGCTTGCGTACTTGAGCTGCACGTACTCCGGCAGGCCGACATCGAGCGGCTGGTCAAGCGCCTTCACCATCTCGTCGAGCCAGTCGAAGTTCTCCGGAGTCTTCGAGATGACGACCAGGCGGTTCGAGTCGGGGTATGCCTCAATGCGGAAGACGTTCGCCACCGATTCCGTGGCGCCGGATCCGCCTGCGCCTCCGGGCTGAATCGCCTGCCGCGCACCCGCCGTGCCGCGCCGTGCGCCGCCGCCAGCGCCGGAGCCGCCTTCCAGCAGCGCCTGCAGGGTCGCCTGCACCTTCAATGGATCGGTGTACTTCAGCTGATACGTTCGAAACGGGGAGCCCTTCTGGTCAGGACGCAGGTCCCACGCCTGAGTGATGAGGCGATCAATCTCCTGGACGACGCCCGGTTCGGCACGCACGGTGATCGAGTTCAGTGCGGGAAGCACAGTCACGACGAGCTGCTCGCTCAGGCCGACCTGCTGCGTCTGACCCTGTGGGTTTCCGCCCGGCTGAGCGGTCCGGCCTCGCACCTGGGGCGTCGCCCGATTGGGACGTGTTCCGCCGGCGGCGCCGGTCCCTTCAAACAGCTCGCGAATGTTGTCAGCGATGATCGACGCGTCTTGAAAGCGGATCGCGAAGGTGCGGGTCTCGACCGGGATCCACGGCTTTTCGTCGAGCAGATTGATGAGGAGCTGCGTCTTCTTCGCGAGGCCGATGTCGCCGGTGAGCACGATCTGATTCGAGTTCTGGTCGACGGCGAGCGTCGCGTAGTCGGGCAGCGTCATGTCCTGCAGGCGCTCATAGACATCGATCGCCTTCGCGTGCTTGAGTCGGAAGACCTTGACGACGAAGTTGCCTTCCGCCGACATCGACATGACGTCTGCTTCCGGGGGCAGCACAATCCACGATCCGCTCTTGGTCAGCTGCGTCAGCGAGTCGATCAGGATCACGCGATCGGTTTCGACGACGCCAATGTCGTTGATCTTGAGGGCCTGAAAGACGAGATTCAGCGCTTCACTCTTCGGCAACGGCTTGTCGTTGACGATCGTGATCTTCATCGACTGCACCCTGGTCAGGGGAACGATGACGGCCTTGCCGGTCCACTCCTGAATGAACGGGATGAGCGAGGTCACGAGCTCCTCCTTGAAGGAGAGCGTGACCTTCTCGTCGTCGACGACACGTGGTACTCGGGTGTCCGCGGGACTCGTCATCAGCGAGTTGTTGTCGCGGGGGGTGACGGGTGGCACGACGCTCGGTTGCACCGGAGGGACGGCGGGTGGCACGACCGGTTCGGGTGTCGGCTTCGGTGGTGCCGATGCTGCGGGGCGATCATCAGCGGGTGGCGCAACTGGTGGCACGACTGGCGGCGCAACTGGCGGAACTGTGGGAGCGTCCTGCGCGGCGCTCGGTGCTGGATCGGGCGAAGGTTCCGGACGCGGTGACGCTTCAGGACGCGCCGACTCTGCGGCCAGGCTTGCATGCGTCCCGATCAGGGTCACAGTCGCGGTGAGCAGGAGGATCGCTGACAGGCTCGCAGCGGGAACGAGAGAGAAGCGATCGGTAGTCCGGTTCGACACCACAGTGAGTATCTCCGTGAGGAGCAGACGGCGGAGGGAGGCGCTCAAGCGAGAGATCCCCTATAGCGGGATCCGCAGGAACGACGAGATGGCGACGGTGACATGCCGCGAAGCATGCGCGAGAGGAAGGAAACTGTACTTGACGGCCCGGAAACGGGCGAGGCGGTCATGGATTGCGGTGCGACGCTCGGCCTTCCACAACGTTCGGGCTGGGATGTCGCTCGCAGCATTCGCCGTCACTGGCGCCGTCCGGTGTGATCAGTGCTGCAGTCATCTGGTGATTAGTCTTGATGCGGCGGCGGCGCGGCACACAATCCTCGATGTCTGTGCGACACCGTTCCGTAGGAGTGCGTGGAGCGCTGGAGTCCCAAGCAGCGTGTCGCGCGACGCAACCCGCTTCAGCGAGCTCAAGGACACGAACGGAACGTCAGGAGCGTCGGCGGCATTGCCGACTTCGGCATTCACGTGTCGGATTGGAGACGAGCCGCGATCAACGTCGCGTCGTGCTGGAGTCGCGCGCGATTGTGATCATCGACGTTCGGCAGCGCGAGTGACTCATTGATCTTCTGAAGTGCCGTCTGCGCCACCTGCTTGCTCATGGCCTTGATGTCGTCGGCGGACCGAAAGGGCGGAAGCTTTTCAAGCGGCACAAATTCGATCGCCTCCTCCGACGGTGAATCAGGCTCTCCGCCTGACGCGCCTTCTGGTGGCGGTTCTGGTCCCGGTTCTGGTTCTGGTTCTTGACCCGGCCCTGATCCCGGATCTGATCCCGGTTCTGGTGAGTCCGGCGGCGCGGCTGGCTGCGTCTCCGGAATCGGTTCGGGTTCGGCTGGCGGCGCCGGATTGCGTCGCCCAGGCGGCTTGCTCTTGGGATCCTGCGACGGATCGATCGGTGTCCCATCGGGCGACTTCGGGTCGCCCGGCTTGCCCGGCTTCGCGAGGCCGCCGGCCAATCCGCCGGATTTGCCGGCGGCGGTGTCGGCTCCCGCATCCGGCTTCACTTCCTTGAAGCCGCCGCCGGATGTAGACGGAAACGGATTTGGACCATCCCAGCTCGACGTGACGTCCCAAAGACTGATGGTGTACTCGCCGCGCTCGTGGCCCGACTTCGTCCAGCCGACGCGGATGCCCAGCGGCGGAAGCACTTCCAAGATCTCAAGGTCCCCGCTGGTCTCGCCGACCCGGACTCGCTTGTCGGAGCCGAAGAAGACGATGTCCCCGAGGATGCCCGACGGTTTTCCGCCTTCGTACTTCGCCGGCGCGGGCTGAATCGTGGGTTCGTCCTTTTCGACGACGACCGGGGACTTCGGCGGCGCCGGCTTCGGCCGCGGCTTGGGTTCCTTTGGAGGAAAGAAGAGGTATCGCCCTTCGAGCCGCTTCTGACTAGTCGCCAGCAGTTCGTCGCTCGCTTCGAGATACGGATTGAGCGGGTCGCCTTCAGTAATCCGCTCGTTCGGCGCGAACGCCGATGCGAGCGCGGGATACCCCTCGCGCAACACGGCAGCAACTGCAGCAAGCGTCAGCGCTCCGGCGATCACGACCGGTGCGGTGAACTCGACACCCGCAGGTAGACGCAACCATTGGCTCATGGGGAGACTCCTGCGCGGACCTTCTTCGGAACCTGAACCCACGCTTCTACGGTCATCATCACGTCGACCCGCTGGTTCTTCGCGTCACGCCCCAGCTTGAGCGAACTGATCGATTCGATCTCTGGGCGTGCCTCGAGGGCGGCGAGCACTTTGGCAAACACCTCCTGCTTGGCACTGAATGTCAGATCAGCGGTCACTTTGCTGAGTCGGTTGCTGCTCGCGATCAAGTCCTGCAATTCGGGGGGCGCGCTCATGTTGGCGCCGCTGCCGGTCTGGACTTTCATCGAAACGTCGAAATTCTTCGCCACCTCGTTGATGCTTCGGAGCAGCTCCTCGGAACCGTCCATCTCGGCGCGAGGAACCACAATGCGGCCGATCGGTGTGATGGCCCCGCTCACACTTTTCAGGAGAGCATCGCGTTGTGCTCCTTCTTTCAGCGCCCTTGCCAGTCGATCGCTCTTGGTGTTTAACTCTCGTGCTGGCGCCCAGACTCCATCGTCGGCAGCAACGTAAAGCAGTAGCGCGGCGGCGATCGCAATCGCCCACTGATAGATGGGAGACAACGCGCGGAAGTGTTCGATGTAGGTATGGTTCGACCACGCAGCGCCGGACTTGAAGAGCGCGGGATCACCGGCTGGCGATGGGCGGTTTGCGCCGGAAACAGGTCTCGAGGACATGGTCGTCATGGCGCGGTCTTCAATCTCGCGAGCACGCGATAAAGATCAGCCTTGAGCCGCTCCTGAGTTTCCGCGTCGAGATCCGGCTGTTGCCGTGCCTTGGCGATCTGCGAAAGGAGGTCACTGGCTTGTTGTTTGTTCAATCCGGCGATCACGTCATCCGAGATCGGCGGAGGAATTTCGACGACCGGCCCCGTCGGCTGCGGCTGCGCCGGCTTCACCGTGCCATCCGCCCCCTCGGGCTGCGCCGGACGCCGGCGATTGATTCCGCGGTCTGAAGCCGGGCCTGTTGTGGCGCTGGATTCGTCCGGCGTCTCTTCAGCTTTGCCGTCGTCGGGTGCTTCGCTCGTGCCATCGGCCTCAGCGCCGCGCGCGACAGCTCGATCGTTCCCGCGGCCACCATCGCGGCGCGATGCACCTGCGTCCGGTGGCGTCGCCCGCGCTGCCGAAGCGTCGGCCAGCGCTGTCTCGACCGGCTCGGAAGGCTCGTCCGTGTTCTTGGCGCCGGCAGTTCCCACCGGATCCTCGATCTCGCGCCACTTGGGATACCTGCGGTCTTTGAGATCCAACACCGCATAGTCGTCAGCTTGCTTCCAGGCCACGATGCGCGTCGGATTCGATGCCGTGCACGTGAACGAGAACGCGCTGAAATTGCGGCCGTCCATCGCATCCACCGAGATCACCACGTCGCTGAAGACACCGGTGTTGCGGGCGCGCGTTTCGAACTCGGAGACAACCTCCTGCGCTGACAAGGTTCCGCTGCCCTTGGCGATGCCTCGAATGATGATGTTGCCGCCTGCTCGAATGTGAATCGACTCGATGTCGATCGTCTCAGGAACAGCATTCGAAAGATCGCCGAGGAGTTTTGTCATCGGCCACGTCGTTCGCGCGAGCGTCGTGTACAGCGCCGCCTTCTGGCGCGTCTGCCGATTTTCCCGCTCATAGCTTTCGAGATCGCTCAGCTTCATCCGCAGAATGCCGTAGCGGACGCCGGCGAAGAGAAGTGGCGCAAACACGAAGATCGCGAGCGACGCGATGATCACCGTCGCGGCGGTGCGCGGTGACTGGAGGCGCCGTAGCGCGGCTTCAAGCCGCATCGGCTTGGGCCGCGGCAGCGAGGCGCGGAGTGAGACAAGCGGCGCGAGCGGCCCGCCGGCGGCGAGCAGGGCCCCGAGCGCCACTGCGCGCTCGCCGGCACTCAACGTGCCGGAAGGAAACCGACGTTGCACCAGGTCCTTGGCCGCTGCGGGCAGCGCCAAGAACGAGTCACTGCGGAGGTGTTCCTCGAGCTCGCGGTGCAGTTCCTTGATGTCGTCGGGCGACCCGTCGGCGGAGAGCAGTGTTTCAGTTGCCGCGCGGAGGATGCCGTTGCGCCATGTTGCGTCGTCGTCAATGTCCTCGCGGGTTGATCGGAGCAGGAGGTTGCTGCCACTGCCGACCGACGCCAGCAGGAGGAGAATCGACCCGTCTTCGCGGTCCGCACGCACGAGCGGCTGCGTCGGGGGCAAACCCCGCAGCAACGCGAGAAGACAGGCGACCGTCGGAGCAAAGCGCACTTCGGTGTAATCAGGAAGTGTCGGCAGGGGGGGGGTCCCTGAGCTCTCAGGCCACGCCACGATCACGCCTTGGCGGGCTGTGCTGCCGGAAGGCTCAGGCAGCGCGACCATTCCCACGCGATGGGTGGGAACGCCGCCGAGCAAGGCGGTCTCCGCTTGCAGCCGCAGCGCTGAATCCAACTGCTCGCCCTTCACGGGCGGGAGCGGACACGTACGGCACATGGTTGCCGACGGCGGAAGCACCACGAACGCACGCGACGGCTTCCACGAACTGACCCAGGTGCGAAGATCTTCGGTAGGCGTGGCGAGCGTTCGCTCTCCAAGGATCGTGAGCGATTCCGAGCCAGCGGCGGACGCGCTCTGGCTGCCAGACGGACTATCGCGAAACGCGACGGCCTTCCAGCCCACGCCGCCACCAGCGCGGGGCGACGGGAGCAAAACGATGACGCATCGGTCGTCCGCGAATTCAATCTGGCCACGTCGATTCACACTGAGCCTCTTGCGGTTTCTCGGAGCTGCCTCACTGGTTCGTCACAATGAAGCCGCGACGTCCAGTCACCACCGGAATTTGAACTTACTGCTCGCGGTACTCGATGATCCGGGCGGGCAAGACGGAACGGTCGACGATGACTGTGATTTCGACCTCGAGACCTGTGGACACACTTCGGCCACGGCTCGTGATCGAGAATACTTGGCTTGCAACGTCCAGATCGCGTGCCAGTCCCGCCAACACCTCGGGAGTGATCTTAGTCGATCCCATAAGGTCAACGATCGAGCTGATTCCCCCGGACGAGCCATTGCGCAGATTCATGATCGCGTCGATCACGTAATCGTCGAGGTTCAGCACGTCGCGCAGCACTTCACGCGAAGCGGTGTTCGCGTTCACCTTGCCCGGTGCCGGCTTTGTGAGATCGTCCACTGTGCCGTCGCGAAAGATCAGCCGAAGCTGGTTCGTGCTTAGCGGATTGACCGCTGAGGAGCCGCCCGCTGCACTGTTATTGCCACCGCTTCGCCCCGATGACCGCCCGGTCGATGCTCCGAGGCCCGACGCGCCCCGGCCGCCTGCCTGGGTGCCACCTTGCGCGAGCCCGGCGAGATCGGTGATCAGCAGCGCTTCCATCGTTGCATTGGCCGACTTGAAATAGGCGGCAAGGGCAGCAGCCTGGGGCTCATCGACTCCGAAGCGAAGGGTCAAGTCTTCTGTCGTTGCCTCTTTGAGGTTCAGCTTTGGTTCACCGTCTCCGCCGAGCATGCTGCGGGTCGTATAGGTCGTCAGCAGCGCGGACCACCCTGCCTGCAGCAGACCGTCACCATTGTCATCCGGAGCGGAGAAAGCCCCATCATCCTCGTTTGGATCGAGCCGACCGTTCAGATTGGCGTCTTCGCCGCGCACATATTCAGGCCATGCGCCCGCCACGAGCTCGAGTTCCGCGAGGCTGCGAAAGTTCGCATTCCGCGGCTGATACGGCATGTTGCGGTTGATATAGAAATCGCGCTCGGCGCCGAGCGACTGGACTTCGCTGTCTTCATCACGCCAGTCGAGGATCGAATCGGCGACGTCGAATGCCATGTTGGGAATCTCAAGCAGCTGGCCCCGCTGCAGGTGATTCACATTCGCCTTCGCTCCCTCGTCCTGCGGACCGGGCAACTCCACGCCGTCCTCGGTGCGTCGAATAGACCAGCTGCCGGAAAGGAGCGATCCGTCGGCGACCGCCTCGAGATCCTTGTAGATCGTGAGCTGGTCTTCCGGGTCGGGATTCTCCGTGTGGTACTCGATGACGGCGAGCGACTCTTCAATGCCTGCGCGCGCGGCCCAGCGAGCCTGTACCCGTGCGAGCGCTTCGCGTCCCACGCTTGCAGTGCGGAACGCGATCAGTTGGGTGGCCGCCATGATGACTGCGGCGATTGCGATCGCCCAAAGGACAATCAGGACGACGGAGCCCCGCTGACGGGAGCGTCGCCGGGGCCTGACCAGGCGACTGCCAGTCGCGCGAACTCGGGGCGCTGCCGTCATTACCGAGCGCCTCCACCACCGCCGCCACTGCGCGGTGATCCACCGCCGCCGCGCGAGCCGCGGCTCACGTGGCCGTTGCCACCGCCGCGGCCGGGTCGGGCGCCGCCGCCCGCACCAGGCCCGCCGCCGTGACCAC
>JAWXBD010000130.1:0-2869 GCA_034439815.1 Phycisphaerae bacterium | reverse complement strand
TCATCCGAGGTGTACTGCCGCCCAAGCACGAGCGTCGGGCCCGCGGCCGTCACGACCGCGTCGGTTTCCGACCGCGTCACGTCGCCGTACGCCGCGTCGATCATTCCGCGAAGCGCGCGAAGCCGCGTCCGCAGTTTGGGTGACGACTCATGCGACACGAGGATTGCAGGCTCCCGCATCCGTATGACGCGCTCGACGATACCCCCAAGCGAGTCCAAACCACCCGAGAACAGGATCACGGACTGCGGTGGCGCGTGAGCGCCGTCGACGCCAAACTCCAGGTATTGATCGAGAGCAGGCGGAGAGCGGAACTTGCTGAAGACGAACTCGTAGCAATCTTCGGACAGGAAGCTCAACAGGTCCACCAGCGCCGATCGGACTTCGGACTTCGTCCAGAAGCCGTGATCCCGGACCGGAATCTCGAAGCGGAGGTGCCGCCTCCAGTTCGCGCCCATCGACTCGACATCGTCGGCACCCCGATGCGCGATCTGATCCGCGATGTAGACCATCGCGGCGATCTCGACCAGATCGATGAGTCGATCGGGGAGGTTGCGATTGAGCTGCCGCCCGAGGTGATCCAACTTGAGTCGCACGTTCTTGTGCGGGCCGTAGGTCCGGAGCTTCACGGTCCCCTGAGAGTCGGACTTGCCGGCCGCCGATTCGTTGCAGTAGACGGTCAGGGAGGGAGGCGTCACTTTGCGCCCTCCTTGAGCTCTTCGACCATCTTCTGCATCGCCCGGTGGGCGAATCCGCTCGCCTCCTGATGGCTGATACCTGCCGGTCCGTTCTCCCAGTTCCGCTTGCTCAGCCAGTCGCCGGCGAATCGCTCGACGATCACGGATGCCTCGTGGGTATGGGTGCGCAAGGCGCCGTCGAACTCCGCCTTGTCGGCGAGATTGGCGAAGCGCTGACCTTCGCCGATGTGATTCGCACCCTCGCGGCTGACATACGCCTCGAGCACCTTGCCGGTCGCTTGGCCGAAGAATCGGCGGACAAGCTCGCCGAAGTTCTTCTTCGTTCCGAGGTCGCGGAACGCAGACTGAACCTGCTCTGGTCCTGCATTGAACAGCGATTCCGTGCGCTGCCCCACGATCTGATTCACGGTCTCGACGGCGGCACACTGAGCGATCTCGCCGAGGTCCGTTCTCCCCCGTGAGTTCGGCATGCTGCGATCGATCCGATCGGCTATGGCCGCCAGAACAGCAGGCAACGACGGTGAGTCGGGCACATCGAATCCGCGAGCCCTGAGAGACTCCACGAAGCCCACATGTGGATCTCGCGCGGCGGCCGTCAGCTGGGTGAGGGACCACATCGCCTCGACGAGGCCGGGGTGGTGCGCCACCGCCATCAAGCCGCGCTCGGCGGCTCGGATCACCGCATTGGCGATCTGCTCAGCGCCAGCACCGATAGCGATGAGGCCGACGACCTCTTGCCACTTGCGCGTGCGCGGGAGTTTGCCAAGTCGACTGTGTCCCATCGCCTCCAGTTCCGGCTCGATCGTACTTGTGGCCGGACACCACGCTGACGTCCTTAACCGGCACAAGGTGCCGTTGCCGAGCGTCGCGGGGAGCGGCCGACTCGGCCGACGGCTGTTGCGATTGTTGCAGATGCGCCGTAGGCTGTCCAACGGGGAGATGGAGGTCTGACCCGTTGGCGAAGGTGGCACGAAGCTCGCAACGACGGCCGAACGGTCCCTTGGTGCCGTCCGCTCGTGACTCGGCGCTGGCGGCGGAAGCGCGCCGAGTACTCGCGACACGGGCGAAGCGGGATCTTCGTGTCACCATCGGAGCGCGTGGCGCGACGACCGTCGTTGTCCCCGCTGCGGCGGTGCAAGCGCTCGTTATGGTGCTGACCGAGTTTGCACGCGGAAGCGCCGTCACCATCGTGCCGGTCGAATCGGAGCTCACCACGCAGCAGGCGGCGGATGTGCTCGGGGTGTCGCGGCCGTTCCTCGTCAAGGAACTCGATGCGGGAACGATCCCCGCACGCATGGTCGGCACCCATCGCCGCATTCGTCTTGAAGACCTAACGCGCTACCGTGCCGCCATCGACGCGAAGCGCCAGAAGGCGCTGGGCAAGCTTGCCGAGCAGGCCCAAGACCTCAACATGGGCTCCTGAGTCGGACAAGGCCCCACTCAGCGACCGCGCTCAGTTTGCCGCTTGGCACGACGCGAGTACGCGCCACGCCGCCCGCTGCTTTCGCCAGTCGGGGATTGCCGCGATCGGTCGCAGTTCTCGCTCGGTGATCGGGTCGCGCCCGGACTCCACCCGTTGGAGCGCCAGGATCTCCTGCTGGATGTCCGGGGCCAAGTGCAGCAGGTTCATGATCTGGGTCACCCGTGCCCGCGTGACCTGACCGAGGCGGGCGATCTCCGCGAGGTCCTTCACCTCGCCGTCGCGGAGCAGTCCCTCGAATCGGATCGCCAGCGCCATTAGCCGCGTGATGCGGGGCAGCCTGCCCGGCGCGGCGACTTGCTCCGACGGCTTCGCCCCGATGACCGCGTGCTTGCGACCCCGGCGCGTCGCGTTGAAGTGGACCTTGAACTCGATCCGGGGTTCGGTGGCGTGATTCATGCTGCGACTTCCTCTTCATCGGGGACTGCGGCTCCGAGGGCGATGCCGCGAAGACCGTTCGGGTGGAAGGCCACGCCCACCGTGCCCGCAGCGCCGTCGTAGTCGACTCGCTTCACCAAGAGCTGGACCACACGAGCCTGCTCGCGCGGTGAGAGCGTTTCCCACAGAGGGTCGAAGGCCGTCAGCGCCCGGGCAACCTCGCGCTCGTCGACAACCTCCCGGCTCAGCACCACCGCACGTTCGCGCATCTCCGTCATCTGCTGCTCCACATCGCGGATGCGCTCGTTGAGCTCAC
>JAWXBD010000129.1:0-10323 GCA_034439815.1 Phycisphaerae bacterium | reverse complement strand
TGCTCGGGCGGGAGCGTGAGGACGGTGAGGGCCTCGGCGACGTTGGCGTCGATCCAGTCCGCGAGGTCCGGCGCGGCCTTGCGGTGCTTCGCGACGACGATGTCGGTCCGCCGCTTCGCCTCGCCCAGGTCGGGGGCGTCGAGGATGGAGCGGAGGTCGGCGTGGTCGTCGGAGGTGATCATCCTGACGCCGTGGAGGCCCCGCGCCAGGAGCGACTGGAGGAAGGCCCTCCAGTGCGGCTCGGCCTCGCTGAGCGCGCAGGAGACTCCCAGGACGGTTCGCCTGCCGTCGTCGCGGACGCCCATGGCGACGAGGACGGCGCAGTCGACGACGGAACCGCCGTGGCGCACCTTCTCGTAGCGTGCGTCGAGTATGAGGAAGGGCACGGATCCGAGTGGCCGGTTGCGCCAGAGCGCGAGCCCCTCGTCGAGTTCCTTGGCGATTCGGCTGACCTGGGTGCTGGAGATGTCGGTGCCGCAGAGCGCCACCAATTGCAGTGTGGGACCTCTCGGACCTTGCGTGTGGAGACGCCCTGGACGTACATCTCGGCGACGGCGAGCTTGAGGGCCCTCTCGCTGCGGATGCCGCGCTCGATGGACTGGGGGTCGAACTCGATGCCGCGGGCCTTGGGGACGCGGAGCTGAAGAGGCCCGGAGCGGGTGAGGACGGTCTTCTGCTTGAACCCGTTGGCGTGTCCCCGTCGCGACTCGGCGCGCTCGTACGGCGCGGCTCCGAGGGCGGCCTCGCGTTCGGCGAGCATGGCGAGTGCGCCCGTTGCACATCGAGGACACGATGTGATGCATGAACTGCCATCACACGCTGAACATCGGATCAGGAGCGATCTTCTCCTCCGTCCCGCCGGGGCGGAATTGAGAGTGCCGATTGCCCACGGGTGGCGCTTCGCTTCACCCGTGAACAGCGGACGCACCCCGACTGTCCATGAATCTCATTCATGCTTCCGCGAGCACCGATCGCCGATCCTCGACGCGCGTGTAGGCACCCACGCTCCTCGCGATTGCCGCGGGCAAATCGAGCGTACTGAACGGCGCTTGTCTCCGTCGACGCCGCGTTCGCGGTTTTCCGCGGTGTTCGTTGGGTTTTGGGAGGTGCGCGCCGAAGCGAGCGTGCGCCCACCCACCCCATCACTGCGGCCTGCGGAACACCATGAAGTGCTGCTGCGGCAGAAAGCTCTTCGTCTCCACCCACTCGAAGCCCGCCGCGCTCATCTCTTTCCTGGCCTGCCCTTCGCTCATCTTGTGCAGCGGCTTGATCGGCACATCGGGATCCTCCGCGCGGTACTCGATCTGAATCACGCGGCCGCCGGGCCTGAGCGCCTTCATGATCGAGTCAAGCATCTCCTTGGGATGCGAGAACTCGTGATACGCGTCGACGAGCAGCACCACGTCGACCGTGTTCGCCGGGATGTTCACGTCGTCGACGGCGCCGAGCACCGGTTCAATGTTGTCGACGTGTTTCGCCGCCGCCAAGTCGCGCACGATCGCGAGCATCTCGGGCTGAATGTCGACCGCGAGCACTTTCCCTTCGCTCACGATGCGTCCGATCGGAAACGAGAAGTAGCCGGTCCCTGCACCGATGTCTGCGACGACATCTCCAGGCCGCAGTTCCATCGCGGTGAACACAAGATCCGTGCGCTCTTCGCGCTCACGTCCGGGACGTTCAAGCCATCCGGCCGCCAGATGTCCCATGACCACGCTGATCTCGCGACCCAGGTAGAACTTGCCGGTGCCGTCGGCGCTGGCCTCGGCATACGTGTAGGGATCGGCGAGGGCTGACGCAGTGGGTGGCGCAGGTGGGGGCGCAGGTGAAGGTGCTTGGGCGCTTTCGCGCGGACCACACGCTGCAACGACAGCGATGAGCGAGCAGCGGAGGTACTTGACGCGCGGAACGCGAAACATCGCTCGGCATTGTGACACGACCGCACGTCGGCGGATCGTGTACGCGGCGGTGCGAGCGACATCGCATGTGGACCGCGCGCATGGATTGAGGAAGAAAATCGCAGCTTTGCTGTTGACAGCCTGCCGCGCACGGATACCCTAACAAAAACCGATCGACGACATCGTCTGCGGACGAAGCGCGGGATCGGCAACGTGCGTTTGAGCGAAGAATCAAGGCGGAATCAAGGCGAATCAAGGCGAATTGGGGTCGGCGTCTTTGCAAGAAGACGGCGCTGTCCGTGCGCCCAAAGAGCAACCGAAGCCAGAAACGCGACGGGATTTGAGTCGGGAAACAGGAACACACAACGCGAAGCTGATTGCCCGGACCTCGATTGAAACCTGATCGGCCCCACGGGTGACCGATTGGCCCGCCGAGCCACTGATCAGGCGACAGTCACACCAAAGCGAGATCACTGTGAAGTCAAGCTCAATGTCAGAACTGACTGGGAAGACACGCGCACTGCTGGCCACTCCTGAGACACCACCGGAACATCAACAAGAAACATCGTCGCGCGCTGGACGGCATCGCACGCTGCATGAATTGCAGTCGGCGATTGTCACCATCGAGCAGCGCGGTCGGGACGCATCTCCTGATGGCAATGAAGGGAGTCGACACTTTCGCCGGGCTGCGGAGTTGATTGCACGCATCGCTGAGGAAGAGGATCCGTCGTCGCCATCGAGTCCGGTCGACAGTCATGTCGATGTCGACAGCAAGGTCGAGCATGCGCCATCGACCGCGCACGGCATTCTTCACAGCGTGCAAGAAATTCCGATCCTGCTGGACCGGGAATCGGGTCGGGAATCGGGTCGGGAATCGGGTCGGGGATCGGGTCGGGGATCAGGCCGAGGGACAACTCCTCTTCCGTCATCGTTGCATCCACGTCATCCCGTGCATGAACTTATTCCGCTCGATCAACATGATCAGCATGATCAGCATGATCAGCATGATCAAACGACCCCGACAGAGGCTGCATCACACACATCTGTCACTCACTCATCTATCACCGGGCTCGATCCATCCGGCTGGCCGGCGATCGATCGCATGTTCGGAGGCGGCTTGCCGTGGCGAGGCGTGCATGAGTTTCTGGGCCATTCTCTGACTGAGGGACGTGGGGCTGTGTGGCTCGCGCCGATCGGCGTGCTCCTCGCCTTGGTGCATCGTGTGATGCGCGCGATCGGCATCGATCACACAACGGGCACGATGCGGCGCGTGCTGTGGATCGGTCGCGCCGTCTGGCCGAACTCGCGCTGCCTCATTGCCGGCGTGCGGCAGGGGATGCCTGGCACGTACGGCAGATCGGCGGTGATGTTGCCCGCAGGTTGGGCGGACTGGCGCGACACATGGCAGAGGCCCGATCATGCGGGATCAGGCCGCTCGCGCGATGGGCCGGACTGGACGCTGCTCCGGCATTCCAACTTCATTGACGTGCCTGCAGAGCGCGGCCGCCCGCGATCGTGGGGCAATCGCGCAGCATCACACGCCATGCCATGCGCTATGCCCCGCGCCAGGCCATGCGCTAGGGAATGGGCGCTCGAAGAAGCAATCCGTAGCGAAGGCGTCGCGGTCATTGTGGCTGATGGCACGGGACTTTCCATGGCAGGTTCACGACGCCTTCAGCTCGCGATGGCTGCGCGAACGACACCCATGGCGGTGCTGCTGGCGCGGCCATCGCATGAGATGAACCAGCTCTCGGCTTCATTGACACGCTGGCTGGTGACGCCCTCAGCAACACTCGCATGGCCGCCGCAATGGCGCATGCAGTTGCTGCGGTGCCGGTCATCACTGCTGGGGTCCCTCGATCCTGCAGCGCGTCATGCCTTGGCGTCCTGTGATGGGTCTGAGCACACCGCTGATCGAGTCACGGATCACGATCCGCGCCGGCAGGAATGGACGCATCATCCGCTGGTCACGCATGCCTCGCCTCGATGGGAAGCGGCAGCGACAGATATTCTCGCAAGGGATATTCCTGCAGTGGCCACCACCATCAACAACGTGATGCAAAAGGCGATCGCGTGATGCGCCGAGTTCTGTCCGTGTTTCTGCCTCTGTGGCCACTCGAACGAGCGGCCCGCGCTGTGGCCAAGGCGGCCGCGTCATCAAGCGCCGGGCAGCCTCCAAGGGAACGCAATCAGCGAAGTGGCGACTTCCGGCATGACCCCGTTGCGCCGCTCGAGGTGGCTGTTGATTCCAGTCAGGTGGGCCACGCATGGAAGCATCCGCGAACTATCGCTGCAGCGTGGACGGGGGTTGCTGATGCTCCGGAACACTTGATGCGTCCGCACGCCCCTTCCGGGAACTCCTCTCCACTCCTGATGGTCGGGATTAGCCGCGGCGTACAGACGGTCGTCGCCGCCTGCCCCCGCGCCGTGGCGCTCGGCGTCTCCGTCGGCATGACGCTGGCGCATGCCCGCGCTCAGTGTGCACCGTCGGCTGGACGTACTTCGGCCATGCAGGCCGGCGGCTCCTGCACGGTGATGGACAGCGATCCGGCGGCCGATCGTGCAGCATTGCGTCGCCTTGCCGCGTGGCTTCTTCGATACGTCCCGTCGGTGGCATTGCCTCATGACAGCAGCGGACGCCCGGACAGATGCCCCGACAGATGCTGGCACGGGTGCTGGGATGGTCTGTGGGGCGATCTCACCGGCTGCGAACGTTTGCTCGATCAGCGATTCGGAGGCGAGCGTCCATTTCTGCATGCGTTGCACGAGCGCCTGCGCCGCAACGGCATCACCGCACGACTTGCCATCGCAGGAACCGCTGGTGCCGCATGGGGACTCGCGCGGCACGGCGCAGACCCGATCGTCAGCATTGCTGCGGGTACCGAGCTGGATGCGCTCCGCCCACTTCCTCTCGCAGCGCTGCGTCTCGCAGAGTCAGACATCCAGGCACTGCACGAAGTGCACGTCACGACCGTGCAGCACTTCTTGGATCTGGACCGCGCCGAATTGGCGGAGCGTGTTGGAAGGCCGCGCGGCAGCCGGGCCCCCAACAGTCGACAGGGATCGCCACGCTCTCGCGGCGCATCATCCAGCGATATGGACGAAGGGGAGGTGCTCGTCCCGGCACACGCGGGCGCATCGTCTGCATCGGCCGCATTGGGGCGTGATCCGAAAGCACCGGACCCGCTCATGCGGCTCGATCAGGCGCTCGGTCGTCTTCCCGAACCGCTTGCGTGCATTCGTCTCGCCCCCGCATGCCGTGTCGAGCGCACCTTCGCCGGACCCGTGACCGACCCGGAAGCCATTTCGCTGGCCGTCGCCGATCTCCTGGACGCATTGTGCCGACGCCTTCGCCGTCGCGAGCGCGGAGCGCGGCGCCTGCAGCTGATCGCTGTCCGGGCGGATGCACCAGCCGTCACCATCGACTTGCATCTGGGACGAGCCAGTCGCCGGCGCTGCCATCTTTGGACGCTGCTGCGCCCGGCGCTGGAACGTCTCGACGCAGGCTTCGGCATCGACACGCTCGTTCTCACGGCTCCGCGCACCGCCGTGTTGCCGCATCGTGAGTTGGCGCATCGTGAGTTGGGGCATCGTGAGTTGGGGCATCGTGAGTTGGGGCATGGCGAGTTGGCGCACGGCGATGCGGCACAGGCCGCGCTGTCGCTACCTGTCACGGCGCTCGCGCCGTCGCCTGCAGCAGACGAATGTCTTGACCGCCTCGCGGCTCGTCTCGGCGCCCATGCGATCTTCAGGATCAAGGCCATTGAAACGCACGAACCTGAAGCTGCCTTTGCACTGGCGACGATCGGCGAAGACGAACGCTCACGGATCGACCAGGCAATCGTCCACTCACTGCCGACGGCGGAACGTCCCACGATCGTCTGGTCGCCACCGGAACCGATCGAGGTCATCGACGGAATCGGAGATCCGAGAAACCTGCGCTGGCGAGGCCGGAACTACAGCGTGCTCGCCAGCGGAGGCGATGAATGCATCAGCGAACGATGGTGGCGGATGCGCGCGGCGGCGGCGCACTCTCGCGTCGATCCAGTGCTCGCCAGTCGCACGCGCCACTACCGGCGTCTCTTGCTCGACATCGGTGTGTGGCTCTGGGTCTGGCACACCGACGACGCCCCGGAACGCTGGTGGGCGCAGGGCGCGTGGGGATGAGATTGGGGGACGTCGGATTACGGAGTAACACACAGACACAGAGGGCACAGAGAACCACAGAGGAGGCACGGACGGTTCACGGTTCGTGCGTAACTGATGAAGGAAAGGGTTCGGAGGGAGAGGCTTGGCCGTTCTGATCATCATCATCATCATCATCATCGTCACCATCTTCCTTTTCTTTCCATTGAGAAAGCCCAGCGCCGCCGTCGCCGCGTCGCCTGCTCCGTGGCCCTCCGACTGGCCTCTGTGCCTCTCTGTGTTTATCCCCTCCGACTCTGCCTCCGTGCATGGATCGCACCGCGATGAGTTCTTTCCATGCCCGAACATCCGAATCCCAAGCTGCACGGTCATCCGTGGCGGGAGCGACCATCGCTTCCGGAACAGATCGGCGCTCCGCGATCAGCGCTGTCGTATGTCGAGCTTGCGGTCACCAGCAACTTCTCGTTCCTGCGCGGAGGCAGCCATCCTGAAGAGATGATCGATCGCGCCGCCGAACTCGGCTATCACGCGATCGCCCTCGCGGATCGACACACGCTCGCGGGAATGGTTCGAGCGCATGTTGCGGCGAAAGAGCGGGGGATTCAGCTGATCGTCGGCAGCCGTGTGGAACTCCTCGCGGATCACGATGCATCGGGCGGTCCGCCGTATCGCGCCGACGTCCTGCTGCATGTCACCGACACCGCCTCGTACGCATGTCTGTGTCGGCTGCTGACGACTGGCAAGCGCCGCGCGCCGAAAGGCGAATGTCATCTCACACTGCATGATCTGCTGGAACTGCTGGGTCCGATGGCGCAGCTTCGCCGCTCGGGCACGGGTCTTCTGTGCACGCTGATTCCCCCAGCGATTGTCGATCAGCCCTGCCTTGAACTGATCGAAGGTCTCCATCGCGTCATGGGTGATGCTCTTTCCATCGCCGTCACGCGTCTTGGCGATCCGGATGACGCGCTGCGCTCGCACCAGCTCCGGTCGCTGGCGAACTGGACGGGTGTGCCGCTCGTCGCCGTGAACGACGTGCACTACCACGTTGCGGAACGCCGTCCGCTGCAGGACATCCTGACCTGCATCCGGTACGGATGCACGATCGATCAGGCGGGCTATCGCCTCTTCCCGAACGCAGAGCGGCATCTCAAGTCGCCGCAGGCCATGGCGGAACTCTTTGCCGACATGCCCGAGGCGATCCAACGCGCGCACGATCTTGCGGAACGGGCCGTAGGATTCTCGATGGATCAGCTGCGGTATCGCTATCCGGCGGAAGTCGCGCCGCCCGGCGTGCCGGTCATGCAGCACCTCCGCAATCTCACTTGGGCCGGCGCCCGCGACCACTATCCCCACGGCATCACCGACCGTGTGCGCAAGCAGCTCGATCACGAGCTGACGCTGATCGAAGAGCTGCAGTACGCGCCGTTTTTTCTCACTGTGCACGACCTCGTCGTCTTCGCGCGCAGCCGGCACATCCTCTGTCAGGGACGCGGTGCCGCGGCGAACTCCGCCGTCTGCTATTGCCTCGGCATCACAGCCGTCGATCCTGACCGAATCGATGTGCTTTTCGAACGTTTTGTGAGCAAGGAACGCAACGAGCCGCCGGATATCGACGTCGACTTCGAACACGAACGGCGCGAAGAAGTCATTCAATATCTTTATCAGCGCTACGGCCGCGAACGCGCGGCGCTCGTTGCTGAAGTCGTTTCCTATCGAGGACGCAGCGCCATCCGCGATGTCGGCAAGGCGCTCGGACTTTCGCTCGACTGCGTGGACCAGCTCGCGTCCGGGGTGGACTGGTGGCACGACGGCGCGGTCGACATTGAACGTGTCCGCACGCTCGGTCTCGATCCGCGCGATCCGACGATCCGGCGGCTCGCCCTGCTGACCAGCGAGCTTCTCGGCTTTCCGCGCCATCTCTCGCAGCATGTCGGCGGCTTCGTCATCACCGACGACCCGCTGTGCGAACTCGTTCCGATTGAAAACGCAGCGATGGATGATCGCACCATTATTGAATGGGACAAGGACGATATCGAAGCGATGGGCATGCTGAAAGTCGACGTGCTGGCGCTCGGCATGCTGACCTGCATCCGCAAGGCGATTGACTTGGTGAATGACGATCAGGCATGCGTGACCGCGGTGCCGCCCTGTGCGTTTCACACGATTCCCGCCGAGGATCCTGTCGTCTACGACATGATCTGCGCCGCCGACACCGTCGGCGTTTTTCAGATCGAGTCGCGGGCCCAGATGTCGATGCTGCCGCGCCTGCGACCCCGGTGTTTTTACGACCTCGTCATCGAAGTCGCGATCGTGCGTCCGGGACCGATTCAGGGCGACATGGTCCATCCGTATCTGCGCCGCAGGAACGGCGAGGAGACCATCACATACCCCGACGCTGCGGTCGAACGCGTGCTCGGCAAAACGCTGGGTGTCCCGCTCTTTCAGGAACAGGCGATGTCGCTTGCGATCGTCGCCGCCGGCTTCACGCCCGGAGAAGCGGATCAGCTTCGCCGCGCGATCGCCGCGTGGAAGCGAAAGGCCACGAAGCTCAAGGAATTCGCAGGGAAGCTGGAAGAAGGCATGGTGGCGCGCGGATACACGCGGCTGTTCGCGCAGCAGGTCTTCACGCAGATTCAGGGATTCTCCGGCTACGGATTTCCCGAGTCGCACGCGGCATCGTTCGCCCTGCTCGTGTACGTGAGTTCGTGGCTCAAATGCCACCATCCGGCCGCCTTCGCGGCGGCGCTGCTGAACAGTCAGCCGATGGGCTTCTATGCGCCTGCACAGATTGTCCGCGATGCCGAAGAGCACGGAGTGACCGTGCGTGCTGTCGACGTCAACGCGAGCACATGGGACTGCTCGCTCGAACGCCACGATCCGCTCCTCCGTTCAGCAGCGTTGATCGGCGACGATCCGCTGCTGTGTGCGGGACGGCGACGGCGCAGCGTCGCGCGGCAGCAGCCGGCGCTGCGGCTGGGGCTGCGGCTTGTCAAAGGACTTGCACAGGTCGATGCGGACCGTATTGCCGCGAGCGTGCGCTGTCACGGATCGTTCACGGATGTCGAATCGCTCTGGCGGGCGAGCGGTGTTTCCGTTGCGGCCTTGCGCCGGATTGCAGCGGCCGACGCGTTTCGATCGATGGGGCTTGCTCGTCAGCAGGCCTTGTGGCAGATCCGCGCGCTGCGCGATGATGCACTGCCGATGTTCGTCGCGCTGGAAGAAGCGAAAGAGGAAGCTACGGATGTGCGGAGCACGCTGCCGCGCGTCACACCGCTTGCAGATGTGGCGCACGACTACGCGGCGATCGGCCTGTCGCGCAAGCAGCATCCGATCGCATGCATTCGCGCGAATCTCGCTGCGCGCGGAGCGTCACCGTGCAGCGTGCTCATGGATGAAGCGCGGACACCGTTCGGCACCTGGATCGCCGTCGCCGGAGTCGTTCTCGTTCGGCAGCGCCCTTCGACGGCGCACGGCATTCTGTTTATGACGCTCGAAGATGAAACGGGCATCGCCAACCTGATCGTGCGCCCGCAGATTTACGAGCGATTCCGCACAGCCGCACGCCACAGTGTCATCATTCTCGCGCGCGGCACCGTCGAACGCAGCGAAGGCGTGGTGCACATCCTTGTGCAGCGAGTCGAGGACGCGAGCGACGAACTGCACGAGCTTCAGACGACGTCGAGGGATTTTCATTAGGCGAGTCATCATTACGCTGTGCATCTCTGAAGGCCGCACCTCGTGAGAAGGAATCTTCGCGCATGCACCGAATCGTGCACGATGACAACGGAACGCTGCATCGCGATGTCACGCTGGAACATGCCCAGCACGCGCTGGAGGATGACGACCCTGAGCTGCTGCGGCTGGTCGGACTGTACGGCGCAGGCGAGGCAGCGAAAGGTGGCGGCGGTGCGCCTGCTGATTCGGCGCGTCTGTTCCACGGCACATTCGAGCGGGCAGTGCCGAACGATTTCGGCAATGCCGGCATCTGTGTCCGGTGCAGTTCGCCTGTCGGGCAGACGATTGTGTACTGCGAGCAGTTCCGTGCCGTCGCTGATGCTCCCGATCTTTTCCGCCGATCGCAGGCGGCACTGGATGCGTTGCTCGAGGCGATATGCGCCGTGATCGAAGACCGGATGTCTGATGCCCGCGACCGGCCGGCGCAACAGTCGCTCATTCACTTCCTGGGTCTTCCGGCTTTCCTGTGGGTGACGCTGCCGCGTTCCGCAGCCCGGGCTCCGTCCGCAGGCCGGCGCCAGAGAATAAGGAAGGCCATCTTTCGGGC
>JAWXBD010000128.1:0-2644 GCA_034439815.1 Phycisphaerae bacterium | reverse complement strand
GCAAGTCGCGGCAGCGGCCACGGCGGGGCGGATCGGCACTTTGTTGGTCGAGGCGAATCGTCAAATTCCCGGCCGAATTCAACCGGGAACCGGCGAGGTCCAGTTCGGCAATCTGGCCGATCCCGACACCGACGACGCACTCGACGATCTCGCGGAACTCACCCTCCGCATGAATGGCCAAGTCGTCATCGTCCCGGCGGAGCGGATGCCGACAACGACGGGGCTGGCCGCAACCTACCGCTTTTAGGGTCGGGGTATCCACTTGGCGGCGGGCAGCACGCCCAACCAAACGCTGCGCATCGACGCACATCAGATCGAGGCGCTGCACACTGCGCTGACCGGGGTAATCGGAAGCTGCCCCCGTCAGTGCATCGCAACGCTAACAGCACATTGATTCGACTCTCAGCCGAAAACTCACGCTCCGCCTGAATCAGGAGTCGGGCTTGAGAGCTCGTGGCGAGAGTCATCCGTCCCGCGAAGGAGCTTGATGCTCCGCCAGCGGCCGCCCTCGAATCGGCCGCCCATGAAGACGCCGAGGATGATGACATACGCCGCCGCCGCGATCCACGGGCCGAGGCTTGTCCACTCCGGGACGCGCGTCGCGAGCAGCCAGCCGCCGCCGACGATCACCGTCCACGAGAGCACGACGGTTGCGACGCCGGGAACGGTCGTGTCGCCGGCACCTCGCAAGGCCCCGGAGTACACGATACCGATCGCGTCGAATGTCTGAAAGATCGCGGCGCAGATCATCATGACGCTGCCGATCCGGATGATTTCAGCAGCAGTCTCCGGCGTGGTGTTCTCACCGTGCGTGAACAGGGCAACGAGCGGCTCGCGGAACCACCACATCAGCAGTCCGCACACCGTCATGTACACCAGCGCCATCACCACGGCGACACGGGCCCGCTGCGCCGCAACGTCCGGCCGTCCGGCGCCGATGTAACGGCCGACCAGCGACGTCGCTGCCATCGAGAAGCCGACCGCCGGCATGAACGACATGTGCATGTACCGAAGCACAATCCAGCCTGCGGCCAGATGCAGCGTGCCGAACAGCCCGACCAGCACACTCATGAAGATGGCCCAGCACACGATCTCGTTGCAGAAGGACAGCCCGTTCGGCCATCCGACTCGCAGAAGATCGCGCACCGGCCGCCAGCGGAACTGCCAGTCGATGCGCGTGCGGAAGCGCGCGTGCATCGCCGGGCCGAGGAAGATGACGAGCGGGATCGCGAGTTCCGCGGCCGTCCCCAGAACCGTCGCAATCGCAGCGCCGGTGACGCCGAGTGCAGGCGTGCCCGGAATACCGGGAATGTTCAGCGCCGGCAATCCGCGCTCACCGTAGATCAGCACGAAGTTCAGGAGCAGGTTGACGATGTTGCCGAGGATCGCGGCGCACACGATGACGCGCGGACGTCCGATGCCGAAGAAGAAATTGCTCATGCTCTTCGAGGCGAGCATGATGAAGCCGCCGAATAGCAGCACCCGCGCGTAGCTTGTCTCGAGCACGACGAGCTCTGCTTCGTGGCCGAAGAACCGAAATAGCACCGGCAGAACGAATGCGAACGGCACCAGCAGAAGCACCCACGAGATCGCCGAGAACCACAGCCCGGCCCACGCATACTGCGCCGCGTCGTGCGGACGACCGGCGCCGACGTTCTGACTCACAAAGGTGTTCACCATCGCGAGGATGCCGAGCAGAAACGACACGAGTGTGAACTGCCAGATGCTGCCGTTGCCTTGGGCAGCGACTTCCATCGTGCCCAGCTCTGCAACCATCAGACTGTCGATGAACTGCATCAGCGTGTACGACGTCATCGTCAGCGCGGTCGGCCACGCCTGCGCCCACACGTCGCGGATCGGAGATCGTTCAAGTGTCAATGCGGCGCTCGCTGTCAGAGCTCGACCATGACCATGTCGCTCTCGACGCGTTCATGCTCGGCGGTCGGGAGATGCGCGTTCGCGAGCCCTTTAAGACCGGCGATCCGGCTCATGCTCGCGCGGCTGAGCGCATCGTCATATGGCTTCGACGCAACGCCCTGCCATTCGCCCAGCAGATTCAGGCCTATCTGCGCTTCAGCCTTCGCGAACTCCTTGACCGCGATCGCCTGGCGGAACACCTGCAGCCGGTTCTTCGCGTTCTCGAACGTGCCGGCCTTCTCGCACCACGTGACGGACGGAAGCAGCACATCCGCACGCGCAGTGAGCGAGCTTGGCAGCGTGTCGATGGCGACAACGAACGTCTTCGCGAGCGCGCTCATCAGCCCCGGTGTCACCCAGTCGCTGGGATAGTTGCCGGTAACGATGGCCGCGCCGAACTCGGGCTTCTGAACGTCGCGCACAAAGCCCGCGAAGTCTTCGACGCGCCCGCCGCGCCCGCTGCTCTGCACGAGCGCTTCCAGCACGCGCCGCACGCCGCGCGCGTTGGGCACCTTCTCGGCATACATCGTGAAACTGCCGGACGCTCCGTTTGCGGCAAACGTCTTGTCAACGCCATGCGTCGGCACGGGACCGACCGCAAGCAGAGCGGCCGGATCAACGGCGAGTGCGTACTGGCCCAGGTGAAACGCATCTTCGCAGCTCAGCATCGGGCTGATCAGCATCGCAAGCCGCTTCTGCGCAATAGATTTCAACGACCGCAGCTGCG
>JAWXBD010000127.1:0-17363 GCA_034439815.1 Phycisphaerae bacterium | reverse complement strand
GTCCCATTGACATCGCGCGTCCTCCTTGACGGTGCGAGTTGTACAGGCGTCAGGCGGAGAGGTTGCGCCAGTTTCGAGGTTTCGCCACGGACTGGTAGGATCGTCGGGTTCGATCCTCGCGTACTCCAACAACGTCGCGCTCACGGGCACCTCGCTGTCGGCACTGCTCACCTCGGAGGGCTCCACCTTCACGCCGACCACCGCGCCGCCGTTCACGCTCGAGACACTCATGCAGAACGACAGCGTCTGGCTTGCAGGAACTTCTGGAAGCGGCGCGGCCAATGCGCAGGTCCTGATCAGCTACGTCCATGCCGGCGGCAACGTCCTCGTGTCGGCGGCACCCAGTTCGTCATCGCCACGTATCTGCCAGCGTGTTCATCGTCCTGTCCTGCTGATCTTGATGGGAACAGAATGGTGAACGCCGTGGACCTCGCGGCGCTCCTCGGAGCATGGGGGCCGTGTCAGCGCTCGTTTGAGCGTTCGTTGGAGCTTATCGAGCATCTGCCTCTAACCACTCCGACGCACCAGGCGCGGCGCGCTGTTCCGTTGCGTTCCGGGACGCGCACAAGAATCCCTCCTCGCGCTTATTCTGTCGCACCGTCCCGTTCCAGCCGCCAGCACCGTCAGCGCACCGTCAGCGCACCGTCAGCACATCAGGGAGCACTCGATTGTCGCACTCCAGTCCGGACTTCTTCGAGGAGGTCAGCACGCGGCGCCGCCCGATCGACACGGCGGTTGCCCCCTTCGCCAACTTCATCAAGAAGGAGTCCGCCGGAGGCATCGTGCTGATGGTGAGCACGGTCATCGCGCTGGCGCTTGCCAACAGCAACGCCGACATCGCGCATGCGTTCCATGAGTTCTGGACCGGGACGCCGCTCACGGTGACGATCGGCTCGTGGATTTTCCCGGCCGGGAAGCATCCTGGGCACTTTGAGTGGTGGGTGAACGATGCGCTGATGGCAGTCTTCTTTTTCGTGATCGGCTTGGAGATCAAGCGGGAGTTTCTGGTCGGCGAACTGCGCGATCCGCGGAAGGCAGCGCTGCCGCTCATCGCCGCAGTCGGCGGCATGGTGGTGCCGGGGTTGATCTACGCCGCATGCAATTGGGGGGGCGACACGATGCGCGGCTGGGCGATCCCGACGGCCACGGACATCGCGTTCGCGCTGGGCGTGCTGGCGCTCTTGGGCCGGCGCGTGCCGTCCGGTCTGCGCGTGTTCCTCGTGACACTCGCGATCGCTGACGATCTCGGCGCTCTGCTCATCATCGCATTTTTCTATACGAGCCCCGAGCACCTCAGCATGAACTACCTGGGAATGGGGTTCGCAGCCATGGGCGTAATGCTCGCGATGAATCTGCTGGGTGTGCGCCGATGGTGGCTGTACGGAATCGTCGGACTCATGCTCTGGTACTGCGTGCTTGAATCCGGCGTCCACCCGACGATCGCCGGGGTGCTCGGTGCGCTGACGCTCCCGGTCCGCACGCGCATCGACGGCGACCAGTTCACACACCACGCTCGGCGACTCGCGGACGAATTTGATCGCGATCGTGCAGCGGGAGGCAGAGTCGTGACGAGCCGAAACCAGCAGGGAGTTCTGATCGCGATGGAGCGGCTGACGGAGGCAGCTCAGACGCCGCTGCAACGTCTGGAGAAGGGCATGGTGCCGTTCGCCGCGTTCGTCGTCGTACCGATCTTCGCGCTGGCGAACGCCGGCGTGTCGGTGGGCAGCGTGGGCGAGCGTGCGCTGCGTGATCCCGAGGCGTGGGGCATCGCTCTTGGGCTCATTGTGGGCAAGACAGTGGGCATCACTGGATTCGCGTGGCTGGCCGTGAAGACGGGGCTCAGCGTGCTGCCCTCGGGAGTGACATGGCGTCACATGGTCGGCGCTGCCATGCTCGGCGGAATCGGATTCACGATGTCGTTGTTCATCGCGCACCTCGCGTTCGGTCAGGATCCGACTCCTGAGCGGCTGGAGATTGCGAAGTTGGCGGTGCTTTGCGGTTCGGCGCTCGCCGCCGTGCTCGGCGCTGCGGTGCTCTTGACGTGCCGTCGGACGGACTCCTCAATCACCGCGCACTGACCGAGAGGCCGTTCATGCTCAGCTGGTCCCTGCGAATCGGTTCACTCCTTGGCGTTCCGCTGTACCTGCACTGGTCGTTTCTGCTTTTGATGGCATGGCTGATGGCAGGACCGTTTATGGCGAGGTCGCCAGACGCGATGGCGGCGGGACTGCGAACCGCCGGGTTCATCCTCGCCATTTTCGGGTGCGTCGTCTTGCACGAGCTGGGTCATGCGCTCGCGGCCCGGCGCTACGGCATCGCGACACGCAACATCACGCTTCTGCCGATCGGCGGTGTCGCCAATCTCGTGCGCATGCCTGAGAACCCGAAACAGGAACTCGTGGTCGCACTGGCCGGGCCTGCGGTCAATGTCCTGATTGCGGCAATCATCATCCCCGCCGTGCTCTTCCTCGATGGGACGGCCGCGTTCACGGGCGCCGCTGACGGCGTCGGCGGACGCGGCGCGGTCACGCTGCACCGCACGCATTTCCTTGCATCACTCGGCGCGGTCAATATCTTTCTCGTCCTGTTCAACATGATTCCGGCTCTGCCGATGGACGGTGGCCGCGTCTTTCGCGCCCTGCTCGCGATGGCGACCGACCGCGCCCGCGCCACCGCAATCGCTGCCGCTGTCGGCCGTGTCGTCGCGGTCGGATTCGTGGTCCTCGGCCTGTTCACCGGGCGCATCTTCCTCATGCTCATCGGCGTCTTCGTGTTCATGGGTGCGGGCGCGGAAGCGCAGGCAGCGAAGGTTCGATCCGCGCTTGATGGGCTGACTGTGCGTGCCGCAATGCTCACCCGCTTCCGCACACTGCGCGCTGGACACACGCTGCGCCACGCCTCCGCCGAACTCCTCGCGGGCACTCAGCAGGACTTCCCTGTACTGGCCGACGGCGCCGGCGCCGACGATGACGCCGATGCCCTTGTCGGCGTGCTGACCCGCGCGGATCTCCTGCGGGCGCTGGCGGCGGGACACATGGAGGCGCAGGTGGCGACGATCATGCGCGCTCCCTGCACGAACGTGAGCGAGGACGACGATCTGGCAACGGCGCTCGAGCGCGTACGCAGCGCCCCCGCGCCGAGCGATGGCGACGCCGCGCCTGAAGGCTGTCCGGTGATTGCGGTCGTACGACGCGAGCGAGCGGCATCGTCAGGCGCGGTTCGGTCCCGCATTGTCGGCCTGATCACCCCCGAGAACCTGACCGAGCTCGTCATGCTTCGCGCCGCCGCGCGGCGTCACAGCTGAGTTCAGTTCCGACGACGGCTCAATCTGCGAAGATTCCGGTCATGAAAGCATTTGTCATGCACGAGATCGGCAAGGTCGGGATGGTGGACAAGCCGATTCCACGTCCCGGTCCCCACGACGCGATTGTGCGCACGTCTGTGGCGCTTATCTGCACCTCGGACACGCACACCGTCGCTGGAGCCATCGGCCCGCGCTCCAATCTGACGCTCGGTCATGAGGCGGTGGGCGTCGTGCACGAGCTCGGCGACACAGTCGCTGCAACGGGCCTGTTCACGATCGGCCAGCGCGTCGCAGTCAACGCGATCACGCCGTGTTACTCCTGCGACAACTGCCAGCGCGGATTTTCCTCGCAATGCGGCGGCATGCTGGGCGGGTGGAAGTTCGCGAACGTGAAGGACGGCAGCATGGCGGAGTACTTTCATGTAAATAATGCCGTCGCGAACCTCGCGCCGATTCCGAACGGACTGAGCGATGAGCAGGCCGCCTACTGCTGCGACATGCTTTCAACCGGGTTCGTGGCTGCTGAGCACGGCAACATTCCGATCGGCGGCAGCGTCGCGGTGTTCGGCCAGGGACCGATCGGCCTGATGGCGACTGCCGGCGCGCGGCTGCTCGGCGCGGGACTTGTCATTGTCATCGAATCCAATCCGGATCGCGTCGCACTAGCGCGGCGCTTTGGCGCTGACGAGGCCGTGGACTTCACGCGCGACGATCCGGTGGACGCAATCATGCGGCTGACCTCGGGCAAAGGCGTCGACACCGCAATCGAAGCGCTCGGCTCGGCCACCACGTTCGCCGCGTGCGTGAACGCCACGCGCCCCGGTGGAACGATTTCGAACGTCGGCTATCACGGCGACGGTGACACCGTTCCGATTCCACGCCTCGGATGGGGCGTCGGAATGAGCGACAAAACGATCCGCACGGCGTTGTGTCCTGGCGGATCCGAGCGGATGGGCCGACTTATGGCGCTCATCGGGCGGGGCCGGATCGACCCGCTCCCGTTGACGACCCACCGATTTCATTTCACTGAAGTCGAACGCGCATTTCGCATGATGCAGTCCAAAGAGGACGGCATGATCAAACCGCTTATCCAATTTTGACGGTCTCATGATGCGGGCCACGTGGTGGACGGCGGGGGAAAGCATCGCTCCGTGGCGTGCGCCCGCGACCGCCGGTGACGGCAGCCTTTCCATGGGATTTCCCCCGTCCAACTATCACACGGTACGAACCGCTACGCGCCGCGCTCTTCCGTCGCCGAGTCCGCTGCGGAACACAGAAGCTCGTAGTACTCCTCGACGTCCATGCCAAGCAGCGTGGCGCCGTACAGCTCTGCCTCGACATGCGAGGCTACTTCACCGTAGTTGACGGAAGGAATGTAGTACGCGACGAGGAGCGGGATCATCTCGTCGACATTTTCAAAGAGCGGATCGACATACAGACAGAACCCGTCTGCGGGATGTGCGCCGAGGGGCTCGAGACAGGCAAACTCGCCGGGCTGCAGCGGTTCGGCGTCAAAACGAACTCCGAGCGGATAGCGAACCACTGCGCGATTCTCCAGCAGACCCATCAGTGCAGCGCGATCGACGCACTGCGCGCAAGCGAGCCGTGCTTCGCGCGCTTTCGCGACAACATGGTCGCGGAGGGACTGCTGTGCATCTTCAGCCGACGGTTTGAACATGGTCGGGCGCTCTCGTGATCTCGTCAGGCAGCTGATACGGCCGATCAAAGGTCAAGCGTCCCGAAAGCACCGGGATGGTCACGCGCACGAGCACCGTGTACAGCAGCAGCCCCCCCGCCCAGATGCCGATCGTGACCAGCAGTTCATTTAGCGTCGGCACGTACTCGACGAGTTCGCCGAGCGGCGTCGGAATGAATGCCGGAACGATCATGCCCATCCCCTTCTCGATCCAGATACCGACGATGAGCATGACGCACGCGATCTGCAGGACCGGCAAACGGCGACTGATCGGCAGATAGAGCAGGAACATCGCGCAAAGATTCAGCCCGATTGCCGACCAGATCCACGGTACCAGCGCCGTCCGGCCGTGCATCCCGAAGAAGAGGTAGCGCGCCGATGCGCCGTGCGCCGAGCCGGTGTACAGCTCGGTGAACATCTCGGAGCCCAGCAGAAACATGCTCACCGTCAATGCGACAGTCACGACGTTACGCAGCGTCATGAACGCCTTCGGCACGACACGGTACGTGGTGAAGCGCGCGAGCACCGCAAGTGTCAGGATCAGAAATGCGGGACCGGCTGCAAAAGCCGACGCGAGAAAACGCGGAGCCACGACAGCGGAATTCCAGAACGGCCGGCCACCGAGGCCGCTGTAGAGAAATGCCGTCACCGTGTGAATGGTGATCGCCCAGAAGATCGCTATGAACACGAACGGGATATAGAAAATCTTGCTCGGTTCGCGCCGGCGATACGCGCAATACACGAGGTAGCCGCAGATGTGCAGATTGAGCAGGAGATACCCGTTGAGCACCAGGATGTCCCACGTCAGCATCGAGTCGGGAAAGTTGAACCGCATCAGCAGGTGATGAAATCGGTCGGGCCGGCCGAGGTCGACCGTCACAAAGAGCATGGCCATGACGATCGCGGCGACGGCAAACAGTTCGCCGAAGATCACGAGATCATGCAGCTCGCGGTTGCGGTAGATGTACACCGGAATCACGAGCATCACCGCCGCCGCGGCCATGCCGACGAGGAACGTGAAGTTAGCGATGTAGAAGCCCCACGAGACCTGATCCGTCATGCCGGTCGTCGCCATCCCCTGCACGAGCTGCTTGCAGTACGCGTTGATGCCAAGCAGCACGAACACGGTGAGGAAGAACATCCACGCGTAGTAGCGCCGGTCGCCGACGAAGCTGAGCCGGAAGCATCGCGCGAGGAACTGCAGGTACATCCTCATGCGCGCGCTCCGGTGACGGGCATGGCTGCGGGCGCCAGCCAATCGGCCGGCTGCGCCGCAGCGACAACTGCTCGCGACGGACCATCCGCGCCCGGCAGCGCGCCGTACGCATCGCCTTCCTCACGGCGCAGCCGCTCGGCGATCGCGAGCGCTTCGGGATCGAGCGTGTTTGGATAGCGCTCATCGAAGTAATAGAAGAACCGTGGCAGCGTCCCCACTTCTTCCTTCAGCACAAACACTCGCTTCGTGCGCAGGATTTCCGACACTTCCGATCGCGGATCGAGGACATTGCCGAACTTGCGGGCGCCGGTCGGACAGATCTCGACACACGCAGGCATGCGTCCTTCGCGCGTCCGATGCAGGCAGAAGTGACACTTCTCCATCACGCCCTTTTCGCGCGGGCGATTCGAGAGATAGCTCATGTTCGGGTTGAGCTGCTCCTTGGGAAGGACCGGCTTCGCGAAGTTGAACCGGCGCGCCCAGTACGGACACGCCGCTTCGCAATATCGGCAGCCGATGCACCAGTCGTAATCGACGACCGTGATCCCGTCCGCCTCCTGCCACGTCGCTTCGACCGGGCACACTTTCACGCACGGCGGATTGGCGCACTGATGACACTGCACGGGCATGTAGAAGTGACTTTCATCCGGCACCGTCGGATGGTCATAATGATGATTTCCCTGCTCGACATCGAGCGTTCCGCGCGGCATCTCGATGACACGGATGTACTGAATCTCGGGACTGCGCGACTGGTTGTTCTCGGCGACGCACGCATGCACACACTTGCGGCAGCCGATGCAGCGCGAGAGATTCAGGGCGTAGACAAACTCGACGCCCTCCATCGGCTTGATGTCGCGCAGATGCGGACGCACGTCGAACCGGGCTTCAACCTTTATGCGAATCCGTTCGAGCGCCTCTTCCATCTCGTCCGACGTCATCTCCTTGTAATGCTTCTGAAGGAATTGGCCGAGACTGGGCATGTCGTCGCCGCCCAGCTCGCGCAGCGGTGCCAGCGCGGCCGCGAGCGCAGCCATGGCGCCGAGCGCGGCCGCGCCCGTGCGCAAGAAACTTCGCCGCGTCAGCTCCGGCTCCATGCCGACGCGGGCTGCTGTCGGGCCGTCCCAAATACGGATGTCCGGTTTGCCGCTCAATGCGAACTTTCCTTCCCCATACGCGGCCGCAGCGGGCTCAGCTTGCCATGACCGTGAGCGGCCGCGCTGTCGGTGTCCTGCTCGCCCATGCGCAGCGTCTGCGGACCGGGCAACGGTACATAGGCGGGATACCGGGGTGAATGCGGGTCATGGCACTCGTTGCATCCAAGGCGTCGCTGCTGATCCGAGTCCGTGATCCACGAGCCGAGTGTCAACCCGTGGGTACCTCGCTCCCAATCCCGGAAGACTGTTCCGTGACACTGAGCGCAGAGGCGCGGTGCGTCCGCGAATGGGACAGTTTCTCCATCGCGCAGTGTCAACCGCTCACGGTTCTCCGCGTCGTGGCAGTTCACACACCGGTCGTTCAGCCCGTGCATGAGGACGATCTCCTGGTGATAGCTGAGCGCCGCGCGCGTGACACTGGACGAGCGGAACACCTGATGACACGCGTTGCAGTTCTCGCTGCGCCCCTCGACCAACAGCTGCGGAGGATCGGTCATCGCCACACGGCGAGGGCCGACGATCAAGGCCGAAGAATCGACTTTTGCCGCGGGTACAAGCGGAATCGTGACGAGTCTAGGACTCATCAGCAGAGCGACGGCGAGAAGCAGAAAGCCGATCGGGAGGACGAAGCCTGCGCCGCGCGCTCGTCGCGGTGGGGGGGCTCCTTGCGCATTAGCAGGCGCATCAACAGAGGGCTGATGCAACGGAATCACAGGAGCAGCGTCGTCGTCGCGCATCGTGATGTGTACCCCGACAATGCACCAGCGGCACCACCCACCATATGTCGAGATCCATTTCGCGTACAGTTCGCGACGTCACACGGGAGCGCTCACCATATGGCTATCAGCGGACTCGTGGTCACCCTTCATGAGGACAGCGCCGCGGCTGACGCCGCCGTCAGTGCGCTCAGCGACGATGGGCGCGTCTCCGTGGGCGAGCGCTTCGGCCGCCGCGTTGCCATCGTTGCCGAGACGGGTTCTGTCGCCGAGGACCGAGACCTGTGGGATGCGCTCCTGGCGATTCCTGGCGTTGAACATCTCGATGTTGCGTACGTCGCGCTCGATCCTCCGACCGTTGAAAGCGGTGGACTTCCATGACCAGTTCCCTGATGACCGTGGACCAGTTGTTGACCGTGGACCGGCGCAGCTTTGTCAAGACCGCAGCGATGGCGGCAGCCACTGCGATGGCTTCGCGCGACGCGCGCGGCTATGCGCTGCCGCTGCTCGAGCAGGCGCCCTCGTCGCTGGCTTGGAACAAGGCCCCCTGCCGTTTCTGCGGCACCGGATGCCATGTCATGGTCGGCACCGAGAACGGCCGGGTCGTCGCGATTCAGGGCGATCAGAAAGCTGAGGTCAACAAGGGCCTCCTCTGCGTGAAGGGCTATCACGTCGGACTCGCGATGTACGGAAAGGATCGGCTCACCACGCCGATGCTCCGCCGCAACGGCGCGATGGTGCCGATCTCCTGGGACGAGGCCATTGAAACAATCGCCGCGCGCATTGCTGCCAACCCACAGGGCTTCTCGTTCTACGGATCGGGGCAATGGACGATTCCGGAGGGCTATGCCGCCAACAAGTTTGTGAAGGCGGGTCTCGGCACCAATCTCATTGACGCCAATCCGCGTCTCTGCATGTCGTCGGCTGTGACCGGATTCCTGTCGACATTCGGCGTTGACGAACCGCCGGGCGTGTACGACGACCTCGACCAGTGCGACGTCGCCATCATGTGGGGCACCAACATGGCGGAGATGCATCCCGTCCTGTTTTCGCGCCTTGTCGATCGGAGGGCCCGCGGCGAAAAGGTCACGATCATCGACATGACCACGCGCCGGACGCGCACCAGCGAACTTGCGGATCACGTGCTATACTTTCAGCCGCACGGCGACCTCGCGATCGCCAACGGCATCGCGCATCTCATCATCAAGCTCAACGGTGTCGACTCGGATTTTGTGAAGCGGCACTGCAACTTCCGTCAGCTCGGCGCCGCCGTCGACGCGAACACCGCGCCTGACATGCTCGGCGTTCCGATGACGTTTGAAGAGTTCGCGAAGGCGGTCGAGCCGTACACACCGGAGAAAGTCGAAGAGCTCTCCGGCGTTCCCGCTGAAAAGATCCGGCTGCTCGGCGAACTGTTCGCGCGGCGCGATCTCCGCATCAACAGTCTGTGGTGCATGGGATTCAACCAGCACACGCGCGGCACCGCGATCAACTGCATCGTGCACGGCATCCATCTGCTGTCGGGCCACTTCGGAAAACCCGGTGACGCGGCGACGAGCCTCACCGGCCAGCCGTCTGCGTGCGGCACGGCGCGCGAAGTCGGCACGCTGTGTCACCTGCTGCCGGGCGGCCTTGCGGTCGCGAATCCGGAGCATCGCGCCCACGCCGAAGATCACTGGAATCTTGCAGCAGGCAGCATCAGTGCGAAGATCGGCTATCACGCCATCGAGATGTTCAAGCGGTTCAACACGCCGACCGATCAGGGCGGTGATGTCACGACGATCTGGGTGCAGGTGACCAACCCCGGACACACGCTTCCGAATCTCGAACGGAACTTCCTCCGCAAGAAGGATCTCGCCGACAAATTCCTGATTGTGTCCGATGTCTATCCCACCGCGACGACATCGCTCGCTGATCTGATTCTTCCAAGCGCCATGTGGGTCGAGAAGAACGGCATGTACGGCAACAGCGAACGGCGCACGCAGCAATGGTTCAAGATGGTCGAGCCGCCAGGCGAAGCGCGCGACGACGCGTGGCAGACCATCGCGGTGTCCAAGGCACTGTTCGATCGCGGCGCCGGGATGAAGGACAAGGACGGGACGTGGATCTTTCATACGCAAGGTCGCGATGAGCAGGCGATCCCGATCTGGGACTGGGCGCACTATTACGACATCAACGTCGACGAACGCCTCTTTGATGAGTACCGGCAGTTCAGCCGGCACAAGCACAAGGATCTCGCGCCGTACGCGGAATACGTGAAATCACGCGGGCTGCGCTGGCCCGTCGTGCAGCAACCGGATGGAGCGTGGCGCGAGACACGGTGGCGGTTCTCCGGCTTTGACGATCCATACGTCGACAAGGGAAAGGACTTTCAGTTCTATCACTCGGTCACGAAGGATGACAAGGCGCTCGTGTGGTTCCGCCCGCACGAGCATCCTCCGGAACGGCCCGATGCCGAGTATCCGTTCTGGCTCTGCACGGGACGTGTGCTCGAGCATTGGCACAGCGGCACGATGACCCGACGGATTCCTCAGCTGCATCGCGCAATGCCCAAGGCCTACGTCGAACTCCATCGCGACGACGCTGCGGCGATCGGCGTGCTCAGCGGCGACATGGTGACCGTTGCCAGCCGCCGCGGCGCGGTTGATCTGGCGGCGTGGATCGGTGGACGCGGCGATCCGCAGAAGGGTCACGTCTTCGTACCGTTCTTTGATGAGACGCAGTTCATCAACATGGTCACGCTCGACGCGTACGACCCGTACTCGAAGCAGCCCGATTACAAGAAGTGCGCCGTGAGCGTGCGGCGCAAGGTGTGAACTATGGCAATGCACCGCTGGAATCGTGCCGCGCGGCCTGCACTCTGGATCACCTTGATGGGAGCCGGTGCAGCGGCCGCGTTTGCGTCCGTCGATCGCGCCGCACCGCAAGCCCCGGCCGTCTCGACACCGCTTCGGTGGCGGTTGAATACGCCGGCGGCCTTGATCGTCCCGGAGTCGAAGGCGCTCCCTGCGGCGGTCGCCGACAAATTCGGCGCCCGCGCCCGATCCGTCGAAGCGAGGGCGCAGCTTCGCGCGTATGAAGGCGCGCCGCCGGTGATTCCGCACGCCACTGTCGACATGAACGTGCAGACCTGCCGCGCGTGTCACGCGCAAGGGCTGACTGCCGGCGACAAGGTTGCACGCATGGCGTCACACACGTATCTGCAGAACTGCACGCAGTGTCATGTCGAAGCCGACGGATTGGCCTCGCTCGCAGCGCCTGGCGATCCTCCGAAGCCGATCAACACCTTTGTCGGGTTCCGAGCGGGGGGACACGGCGGAACGCGTGCATGGACGGGCGCACCGCCGGTCATGCCGCACACGACGTTCATGCGCACCAACTGCATCAGCTGTCATGGCGAGTTTGGATATGACGGCTGGCGTCCCGATCATCTCTCGCGCTCCAACTGCGTGCAGTGTCATGCACCGGCTGCCGAGTTCGATCAACTCGCACCGACATTCGGGAAGGCCGATCTGCCGGACGGTCTGAGCGTCCCTCTCCCATGAGCGATGACGAGCCGCTGTCACGTCGCGATCTGCTGCGCGGCCGCATCTTCGGCCGCGCCATCGATGCGGTCACCAATGCGATCGGCGCGGCACGTCTGACGGACGCCGACGCATCATCGCCGCAGCTCAACACACCGACGCTCGGCCGGCGCTACGCGCTGCCGATTCATCGGCCGCCTGGCGCCGTCGATGAAGTCGCGTTCCTCTCTGGCTGTACCCGATGCAACGCGTGCATCACTGCGTGTCCGGTCGGCGCGATCGTGCATGCGCCGGAACGTTTCCGCGAGGCGGCGGGCACGCCGATGATCGACCTTGAGTCATCGCCGTGCGTGATGTGTGCGGACACGCCGTGCATCACTGCCTGCGAACCGGAGGTGCTGCGCGCGAGTCAGCCGATGCGCATGGGCGTTGCATGGATTCAGACGATGGCGTGTCTGGCGCACAACGGATCGTTCTGCTCGGTGTGTTCGGAACGCTGTCCGGTGCCGGATGCGATTGCCGTCGAAGCTGGTAAACCGCGCATCCGCGAGAACGTGTGCACAGGCTGCGGGGTGTGCAGTTCCGTCTGTCCCGCGCCGCAGAATGCGATCGTGGTGATGCCGCTCGCGGACCGGCCGCGACCGTCGCGGCGTGTTCATGATCAAGATGCATGATCAGGATGATCACGCGCGTCCGGATGCGCCATGCAGCTTCGCCACGCGCCACAGCATCATCCCGAACGGCACCCACCACACGACATCGTTCGACAGGAGCGTCCATCCCATCGACCAGGGCAGCTCCCCCCGCGACGCCGCGATGACAAACCCGATCGGACCCAAGATCTTCCCAAGCAGCCCGACGAGCACGATCGGCCAATGCGAGAACGGGTCACGCGACGCGATTGCATACCCGACGCCGTACACGGCCACCATCATGCCGATGCACCCCCACAGCGCTGGCCACACGTCCGTCGAGTTGGGCGTGACGCCGAGCAGTCGCAGTGTTGTAGCCGGCGCGACGATCACCGCGGCACCCCAGACGATGTTGTAGACGGCTGCAGCGATGAGCCATGACCGCATCCACGTGGGCGATCGAGAGCTCGGTGCGTCGGCGGCGAGTTGCATGCGCGTGCAATCGTACTGGGAGCGTGCGTCCGAGCGTGGTGTGGGCGGGACATCATCGATCCACTTCTGTGGCGGGCGTGATCGGAGTCGGCCCCGCGCGATCGGTCGGACCGGACTGCGGTGGAGGGACGGCGCTCACTTCGCGGCTCCGCACTTCGGCAGCCATCTGCAACGATCGGACCGTCCCGTACCACGTGCCGATGATGGCCGCAGCAACGACGACGAGCAGGACGGCGATCAAGAGCGTCGGTGAGCGGTCGTTGGCGGGCTGACGCATGTGCCGAGGGCTCCCATAGTGGTCGATCGGGCGAATCGGTGCAGACGTTCACGCTGTGCACGCGGGGGTATTGTGACTGGAATGGGGCGTCCAGATGTCTGGAATGGTGTGTGCATCCAGGCCGCGCGAGGAGTACTGCTGGTCGCGAGCCAACCGCCGCACTCCGGACACGGAACGTCCGCGCCTTGCGCATGATACGAATAGTCGCAGTTCAAACACCGTGGCCGAGGAAGATCGCGGAGTCAACGGCTCGACGCCATGGTGTCGAGCATCAAGGCGGCGAAGCGCACCGCAAACAGCACCCACTTGACTCCGTGAAACGGACCGCGCGCTTCGCTGATGACACCCATGCGCACAAGCACATCAGAGCCGAAGTAGCACCACGCGATGGCAACGAATTCCTCACTGAGTCTGTGCCCGAGAGACGCTACGGCCCGCGATCAGAAGCGTGCGTGTGCTGCGCACGCGACGCTGAGCAGATCACCGGGCTTGCCGCCTTCAACCGTTACGGATTTGACGAACAGATTCATTCGCGCATCGAAGGCGAAGATTCCCTCGGTGCAAAACCCGTCCGACGCGCGGAACGTTGCGAAGACGATGGGGAGTAGTTTCAAATGCCTGCGTCAAACGGGCAAAGGCGTCACATGCCGCAACACGGTGGATGTACGCTGCGATCATGCGGCGCCCACCTCCTCGACTTATCGCGCACCTTGTGCTCCTGGCTCTCCTCGTCGCGCCGTGTCTCGGCTGGGGCGCCGAGGGTCACAAGATCGTGGGCACGATCGCGTCGGCGGCGCTCACCGAGGATGTCGCGAAAAAAGTCCGCGACTTGCTCGGTGAGCAGTCGATCGCTGATGCGTGCTGCTGGGCCGACGAGATTCGCAGCGATGCACGCTACGACTGGGTGAAGCCGCTGCATTTCATTAACGTGCCGCGCGACGCGTCGAAGATTGATCTGCATCGTGACGGGCTCGACGGCCAGCAGGTCGTTTCCGCCATCACCAAGTATCGGGACATCGTGAAGGATGTGAGCCGTCCGAAGAGCGAGCGCGCCGAAGCCCTTCGCCTGCTGCTGCATTTCGTCGGCGATATTCATCAGCCGTTTCACGTTTCGTACAAGGAGGATCGCGGCGGCAACATGCTCAGCCTCAGCGCCTTTGGCGAGAAGTCGAACATACATCGGGTGTGGGACACGGACCTCATCAGGCGGCGGCTGCGTGATACGAAGGGCGGATGGGCGGTGATGTCCGCGGACCTGCGGCAGGCGATCTCGGATGATCAGCGCCGCAAATGGACTACGGGCCTCGATCCCGAGATGTGGGCGAACGAATCGCTGACACTGACGCGCGAGCTGTATGCGAATCTGCCGACGCTTCCGAATGATGTGGACGACGTCTATTACAAGCGCTGGATGCCGACGGTCAACGAGCGACTGGAAGCGGCAGGCGTGCGGCTCGGCGCGATGCTGAATGAGATCCTTGACGCACCGCGCGCGGGTACAAAGACCGCTGCCAGTGAGAAAGCCGATTTGGAAACGGCCAATCCCTCGAAAGCTGCCCCGGAAGAATCCGTCCCCGCGGGATCCACGCCGACCCAGCTCGCGCCGCCCCAACGGCGGTAGCGGTGGTTGCCGACCGCAGGCGAACACGCCTTCGCAATCGCTCGTGTACCCACCGTGCGGGTCGGCGACACAACGACAATGGCCGCGCGCAAGGTGCGCACAGCCATTGCCTGCAAGGAGAATCGAGCGGTGCGTGATTCAGCCAGTCCACGCTCCGAGCAGGATCGCGAGGTCGGAGGCATCGACGAGACAGTCGACGTTCAGGTCAAACTCCGCTCCGAACGTTGACCACGCGCCGAGAAGCAGTGCAAGGCCCGCGCCGGCCACATGTCCGTCGTTGTCAAAGTCGGCATCAGCGAGCGGCTGCAGCTGCCGCTCGACGGCGCCAATGTCGATCGCGCCGATGGTTCCCGCCAGGACGTTCGGCGCCGCAAGATCCACGCGGCGCGGATCGCCGTTGATATCGAACGGAAGAATCTCGACGAGGTTCCCGTCATCGTCGAGATCCTTGTTGTCGAGCGGCACATTGGTGCTCGATCCCGCGTCCACCAGCTCGGAGCACGCGGAAGGAGTGAAGTTGTCGTCCGCGGTTCCGAACGTGTCGTCAGGTCCGTTCGCGTCGGCGACACCGCCGTCGTTGGCGGCGGCAAAGGTGTTGACCACCGTGGCGCCGGGGAGCGAGCCCTGTGTGAAGCCCTGGATCGCGCAATGCGTGACCGTGACCGGCTGGCTGTTGTTGCGGAATTGTGCGGGGAGAATGGAGAACGCGCCGGCGGTGTTTCCGAAGACCAGCGTGTTCTGCACCAGCGCGGAACTCACGCCGGATGAGGTGGTGATCCCTGCTGACACCCCGGCGCTCGCAGTGCTGTTGCCGGCAACAGTGCAGTTGTCGATCGTTGCAGGCGCGCCGCTGATGTGCAGTCCGGGCGTTCCGGAAGCGATGGCTGTGCTCCCGGTGATGATGCAATTGGCGATCGTCGCGCTCGTGGCTGGACCGCTGATCAGCACCGCTGATCCGTTTCCTGAACCGGTGTTGTTCGTGATGACGCAGTTGGAGATGACCGGCGAAGCGCCGTTGCCGATGACAGCTCCGCCGCCGCCCTCGGCAACCGTGGCCGCACCGTCGCGTATCGTGAAACCGTCGACCGTACTGTTGTCGTTGAACTCGCCTTGGAAGAGCAGAACGTGCTGTGAATTGCCCACGGGTCCCGGCGCGCCTAGTTCGCCGCTCAGGATCGTCACGTTCAATCGCGGGTCGCGTGCCGAGCGGGAGAGTTCGCCGCCGGCGAAGCCGCCGAGCATTGTGATGTCAGAGCCGAGCTCGAAACTGACGGCCTGACTTGATCCGGTGGTCGGCTTGTACGTTCCCTGGGCGACCCAAATTTCTCCTTCGCCGCCGAACTTTGGATCATTCAGTTCCTGTACCGCCGACTGCAGATCGGTGTACGCATTCGTCCAACTGGTCCCGTTGTTCGAGCCGGTCGCAGCATGATTCACCAAGATGAGGCGGCCGCGCGTGTACTCGTGAGCGCCGATGTCGGCGGTCGGATTCTGACCGCCGCTCGAGTTCACGTGCAGAGGATCGTCCTGGATGCGTTGCGCCCCATCGAGATCGACAGGGATCAGCTCGCCGAAACTGCCATCACCGTCCATGTCGGTCAGATCCGAAGCGCCGCACGCGCCGTGATCAATGCATGGCGAGTCGCCGCGAAGAACGAAGTGATCGTCGAGCGTGCCGATCACGCCGTCGGCGCTGGCGGGAGCCGCGAAAAGCGGCGGATCGCTGATCGTGTTCACTCCGTTCGGTGCCGAATTGTCCCAGCCTTCAATGCAGCACTTCGACACGATCAGCAGCGAACTGCCGACCAGATCAAACTGCGAACTTTCGGGAGTCGGGCCGCCGGTGTTCGCAAAGATGATCACGCTGACGATGGATGAGACGGCAGGCGTATTCACGAGCTGCAACGCATTCTGCGATGTGTTGTGCGCAATCGTCGAGTTGTGGATGGAAATCGGCGACGCCTGCGAATGAATCGCTCCGCCCCCGCCCGCGGTGTTGCCCACGAAGAGGCAGTTCGCCAGATTGCACTGCTCGTTCCCCGGGACCGGTCCGACGCGCCCGACGCCACCGCCGATGACCGCGTTGTTGGCAACGAAGCGGCAGCGGCGGATTATCGGCGAGCCACTGTCCATAAACAAACCGCCGCCGAAGTTGTGAAAGCCGCCGATGGTGTCGGCGTTGCCTCCGGTGATAGTAAAGCCGTCAATCCTGCAAGTGTTGTCACAGTTCGATGCGACGACGACATGAAAACTATTGTCGCTCGCGGACGGAGCGCCGATGTTGCCGCTGAGAACCGTGAAGTTGGCGGCGGGGTCGCGCTGCCCGGCGAGCGTTTCGTTGCCGACGAATCCGCCGAGCAGCTGGACGCCGGACTCGAGAGTGAACGACACCGTGCGCGATGTGGTGCTGGTCGGCTTGTATGTCCCGCCGGCGACCCAGATCTCGTCGCCGGGCGCCGCGTCGACCAAGGCGTTCTGGAGATCTTTGTACGCAAAGGCCCAGTTGTTGCCGGTTTGCAGGATGGGGGGCAACACTTGGTTCGCCCTGACGAAAATCGTGTCCGCGCGGGAGATTGAAGTGCACAAGGAAGCGGTACATGAAACGATGACGGCAACGTGCCGGAGTGACAGCGAGTGATACGGCTCGTAGTTGATTCGCGCGCGCCGTACGGCGCGTGTTAGGTTGCGCGCGGGCCCGCGCTGCCGCATACTTCCGTGACGCAAGGCAAAG
>JAWXBD010000126.1:0-34799 GCA_034439815.1 Phycisphaerae bacterium | reverse complement strand
TCGGTCGGCGCTGCGTGGACCGGCCCACGTGTGCCCGCTGCGGAACCGACGCGCGGCCGTTTGCCTGGCGCGACGATGGTGCGCCCGGTACCGCGCCGTGCTCATGTGGTGCGGATCTGTCCCGGCGCGGTGCCGTGCGGCTCACAGGTCGACGGCGGCGGCGACCGATGCTGATCGTCGGATGGTCCGCGCTGGGTAGCGCGCTGGTCCTTATCGCCATTGACATCGGACTGCGGAGCGCCGGCTCCAACTGGTGGCGCTTCGCGCCGCTGAGCCTCGCCATCAGCGGAGCGAAGGGTCGATCGTCCGAGGCGGTCAGCGAACTGCTGCGCCGGGCGAAGCGCGACCAGATTCCCCCCGCCGCTGCGCTGGCGCTGGTGACATCCCGCGAACTGTCTCAACGATCGCATTTCATTAGCGACATCCTTCCGCTGAACGCGCGGCTGATCGAGACCATCGACGCGGACCCTGCATTTGCGGACCAGCTGACCCAGGCGATCGCGACACTGAGAATCAAAGCCAGCTACGGAGCATGGATCGACGGTCCCGCGCCGAACGACACGTTTACGTGTTCGATCGACTGCCCTACCTCGACGCCGGCTGATTGGATCGCGTTCCGCGTGGAGGCGGTCCGCATCGACGGCATCCGGTGCACCTGGTCTCTCTCGCCGCCGCCGCCAAGCCAGTCCCCCGTCAACCGGCTCGGGCGACGGGTCGTGCGCGGTGAGGCGTTTCTTCACTGCATTCCGGACGAGCTCACGGGCATGACGGGCCTTATGGGCAACGTCATCGAGTGCGACGTCATCATCATTCGTGCGGTCGATGCCTTTGCTGCGCCGCTCGACCCGCTCATCGACAGCGCCGCGCCGCCCGAGGCATGGGGCGTGGATGCGATAGTCGGCCGCAAGACGCTGACCTCGCCGATGCCGGGTCGTTCCGGCCAGGGACTCGCACCGTGAGCCAGACGATCACGCTGTTCGCGGCGCTCGCTGTATTTCTGCTGGTCGGCGCCATCGCGGCTCTCGCCGGCGACGCCGCGCGTCGACTCAGCGGGGGACCGGCGCTGTGCCCACCCACATGCCGCGCCAGTCGCAGATGTCGAGCCGATCGACCTCTTGACGCTGATCGAGCCCACTTGGCTCTGGATTCGGATGGCAGGTCGGCGCTCCTCAGCGACACTGCGATTTCAGAACGTCCCGACCCGCTTCGAAGGCACGTGGTCGATCGCCGTCAATGATCGCTGGATCCCGTTGCTCGAGCGTCACGAGCACGATCTGCTCGACATCGGATGCGCGACGTTTGTCGATGCCCCTGCGGGCGGCTGGCCGGACCGCGTGCGCGTCCGGTTTGCGCCCAGCGCCGGTCCCGTCACCGCGCGAACTCTGGAACCGAATCCGAACATGCGCATGGCGTACATCACGCAGTCGCGCTCTCGACACTGCGTGGACGCTCCCCACGGAGTTCGTGTTCAAGCAAACCGTGGTGAACGGAAAGCGGCTGAAGTACGAGCTCGAGTCGATGCACACCGGTCCCCTGCCCTGACATCGATCACGCCTCGGCCACATCCATCTCCTGCCGCCGCGCCAGCGCCAGATACAGCGCCTGCGTCCCCTTGCGGCCGAAGCCGTCCTGCACGACGAGTTCGTACAGTTTCTTTGCGAGCACGAGCCCCGGCAGATCAAGCTGCATCCGCGCCGCTTCGTCGAGCGCGATCGAAAGATCCTTCACGAAGTGTTCGACGAAGAAGCCCGGCTCGAAGTCGCCGCGCAGCATGCGCGGCGCGAGATTCTGCACCGACCACGAGCCTGCCGCGCCGCCCCCGACCGACGCGAGCACCGAGTTCGGATCGAGTCCCGCTTTCGCCGCGTACATCAATCCCTCAACGACGCCGAGCATTGTTGCGGCGATCAGAATCTGATTGACCATCTTCGTGTGCTGACCGGACCCCGGACCGCCCTGCAGGACGATCGTCTTGCCCATGCACTCGAGGAGCGGCCGGGCCAGTTCGAACGCGGCCGGATCACCGCCGACCATGATCGAGAGCGCAGCGTTCTTCGCCCCGACATCGCCGCCCGAGACCGGCGCGTCGAGCGACTGGACGCCGCGCCGCGCAGCCTCTGCGTGCAGCCGCACTGCCAGCGCCGGCTGGCTCGTCGTCATGTCCACCAGAAGGCAGGCCGGTGTCCCGGCCGACAGTGTCCCGTTCGGCCCCAAGTGCACGGCCTCGACGTCGCGGGGGTAACCGACGATCGAGATCACGGCGTCCGCCCCGTCGGCCGCTTCGGCGGGACTGCCGACGGCGACGGCACCGGCCTTCACGAGGCCTTCCGCCTTCGCCGCGGTCCGGGTAAAAATCCTGAGCTGGTGGCCAGCCTGCAGCAGGTGGCCGGCCATCGAGCGGCCCATCACCCCTGTTCCGACAAAACCGATCGTCCGCGTGGGTCCGCCCGTGTTCATGGCGGTAATGGATACTGCAAGGCCGTTCCAGCCACAACCCACGCGATGCCGACGGAAACGTGTATCACTGGCATCCACTCCCGTTTCAACGACACTCTCCCCTTCCACCATATGACCACATTCACTCAGCAGGACGTTGCCGCGCTGGAGCGGCAGGTTGCGGCAGCCAGCAAGCCATTTCAGGCGCTGCAGGAGCAGATGCGACGGGTGATCGTCGGCCAGGACCACCTGCTGGAGGGGCTGCTGATCGGCCTGCTCTGCAACGGTCACCTTCTGATCGAAGGCGTCCCCGGCCTCGCGAAGACGACCGCGGTCGCGGCGCTGGCCGCCGGTATCCGCACCGGGTTTCAGCGCATCCAGTTCACACCCGACCTGCTCCCGGCGGATCTGGTCGGCACCATGATCTACCGCCCCAACACGGGCGATTTCACAGTCAAGCGCGGGCCGATCTTCACCAACATCGTGCTCGCCGACGAAATCAACCGCGCACCCGCGAAGGTCCAGAGCGCGCTCCTCGAAGCGATGCAGGAGCGGCAGGTGACGATCGGGTCCGAGACGTTCCGGCTGCCCGATCCGTTCATTGTGCTGGCGACGCAGAATCCGATTGAGCAGGAAGGGACGTACCCGCTTCCCGAAGCCCAGGTCGACCGCTTCATGCTCAAGCTCGTGGTCGGCTATCCGACGCCGAAGGAAGAACGGCAGATTCTCGACCGCATGGTGCGAACCACGTCAACGCCGGGCGTCGAACCCGTCCTGCACCCGGAATCCATTCTCGAAGCGCGGCGCATCGTCGATGACATCTTCGTCGACGAACGTCTGCGTGATTACGCAGTGGCGCTCGTCGCCGCGACGCGCGAACCAGCCGCATACCGCGTGCCGCTCACCGGGCTGATCCAATACGGCGCGTCACCGCGCGCGACGTTGAGTCTTGTGCGCGCGGCCAAGGCGAAGGCGTTCCTCGACGGCCGCGGTTACGTCGTGCCGCAGGACATCAAGGACGTGGCGATGGATGTGCTGCGCCACCGCATCACGCTGAGCTACGAAGCGGAAGCGGAAGAGAAGACAACCGACATGCTGGTGAAGACGCTGCTTGAGCACGTGCCCGTTCCGTGACAGTCCCATGCTGACGACTGAAATGCTGCAAAAGATTCGGCGGATCGAGATCCGCACCTCGCACCTCGTGAGCGAGGCGCTGGGCGGTCAGTTTCGCTCGGCATTCAAAGGGCGCGGCATGGAGTTTGAGGAAGTGCGCCCGTATCAGATTGGTGACGACGTCCGCTCGATCGACTGGAACGTCTCCGCCCGCGTCGGCGAGCCGCACATCAAACTTTTCCGTGAAGAGCGCGAACTCACCGTGCTGCTCGCGGTCGACCTGTCGGGGTCGCAGCGATTCGGCACGCATCTGCAGTTCAAGCGCGATCTCGTGGCGGAAGTGGCCGCGACGCTTGCCTTTTCGGCGATCCGCAGCAACGACAAAGCCGGGCTCCTTTGCTTCACCGATCGCATCGAACACTTCGTGCCGCCGCGCAAGGGACCGCGGCATGTGCTGCGCATCATTCGCGAGATTCTGTCGCTCAAGCCCGAAGGCGTGGGCACCAGCATTTCGACGGCACTGGATGAAGTGCAGCGCGTGCAGAAGCGCCGCGCCGTCGTCTTTGTGATCAGCGATTTTCTCGGCACCGACTGGCATCACTCGCTGCGCCTGACCGCTGCGAAGCACGATGTCATTCCGATCTGCGTGACGGATCAGCGCGAACTCGCACTGCCGAGAGTCGGCTTTGTGGAGCTGCGCGATCTAGAGACCGGACGCATCGCCGTCGTCGACACGCTGAACGCGGGCGTCCGCGCGCGGTACGAAGCTGCAGCGGCCGCAGCCATCGCGGCGCGCACCGCGACCTTCCGGCGCATGCGCATGGAACCGATCGAGCTCCGCACGGGCGAACTATTCATTGCGCCGCTGCAGTCCTACTTTCGCAAGCGTGAAGCGAGGCGCGCCCGATGATCCGCCGCAGCCACGCCCTGATCGCCCCCCTGATCGCCCTGCTGTTCGCTGCCGCGCCGCTTGCGTGCGAGCGTGCCGTCGACAGCACCGCTGCGCCCGCCACCGCGGTGGAAGCGACCGCGCCGGGCGAGCATGGAACGGTGCAGCTTCACGCCGTGCCATCGGTGGTGGAAGTCGGTTTGCCGATCACTTTGACCGTCGATGTGGTTCGCACCGACGGCGCGACGACGCTTCCACCCGTTCCAATACAGATCGGTGACTTCGACGTGGCGCCGCTGTCACCGCCACGCGTCGAGAACGGCCACGTGATCGCGACGTACAGATTGACGACGCTCGCATCGGGCGCTGTCACGCTTCCATCGTTCTCGTTGCCGCTCGCCGAAGGCGACGATGCACCGGTGATTGCTTCCCCGGAACTCACGTTGCAGGTGACGAGTCTGATCGGCGAAGACGACGATCCCGCGAACTTCCGCGACATCAAGAGCCGTCTGGATCTGGTTCCGCGTGCGGCGCGCTGGCCGTGGTATGCAGGCGGCGCGGCGGCGCTGAGTGTGCTCGCCCTCGCGGCCTGGCTGCTCGCCACACGACAGAAACGACCGACGCGCCCGATGACACCCGCGGCAATCGCCTTGGCAGCGATCGACGCGCTGGAGCGCGAGTCGTTGCCGGCCACCGGCCGCGTGCACGAGTTCTACGTGCGGCTCGCTGATGTGATTCGCGCATACGTCGAGGGACGCTTCGGCATCCGGGCCCCCGAGCTCACAACGCAGGAATTTCTGCGCGAAGCCCGCCGGTCGTCGGCGATCGCAGATACGCATCAGATGCTGCTGGCCCGCTTCCTGCGCAATGCGGACATGGTCAAGTTTGCCGGTGCGAAACCCGATGGCGAGGAGTGCGCCGGCAGCGTGACCATCGCTCGGCAGTTTGTGCAGGAATCGCAGCAGATTTCACCGTCTGTCATCGACGCCCCCGTGGCGGCCGGAGGTGTCGCCACATGACGCTTACGTTCCTCGCTCCGTGGTTCCTGCTGCTCCTCCCCTTGGCGATCCTGCCGTGGTGGCGCCGGCGGCGCGACCGCCTCCACAGTTCGATCGCGCACTCCAGCATCGAACTCGCAGCGAACACCGGGACGAGCCTCGCGACCCGGCTCCGATTCCTGCCCGTCCTCCTGCGCTCACTGGGCATCGCGCTGATTGTCACGTCGATCGCTCGACCGGTGAAAGCCGACGAGCAAACCCGTGTGCGCGTCGAGGGCATCGCCATTCAAATGCTGATCGACCGCTCCGGTTCGATGCGGGCGCTCGATTTTTCGCTGCGCGGCCAGCAGACCAACCGGCTCACTGCGATCAAGTCCGTCGCGCACGCCTTCGTCGCCGGCGATGGCGCGCTCACCGGCCGCATGAACGATCTCATCGGACTCGTTTCGTTCGCACGGTACGCCGATGGCATCTCGCCGCTCACGCTCGACCACGATCACGTGCTGTCGGCGCTCGACAAGATCGAGTTCGCTTCCGAGAACGAAGACGGCACGGCGATCGGCGACGCGGTCGCGCTCGGTGTGGAACGACTGAAGGATGTGCGCATGCGCGGCGATTCGGCTGACGGCGGCGCGGAAACAACGCCCGTCAAGAGCCGCGTGATGATTCTGCTCACTGACGGTGAGAACACGGCAGGCGACATTGACCCGACGGAAGCGGCGGAGCTCGCGCGCACATTCAACATCAAGGTGTACACCATCGGAGTTGGCACCAAGGGAATGGCGCCGATGCCCATGCGCGACCGGATCTTCGGCGATTACGTGCATCAGGTGCCGGTCACGATCGATGAAGAGCTTCTGCGCCGCATCGCCGAGATCACAGGAGGAAAGTACTTCCGCGCCACCGACACGGAGAGCCTGCAGTCGATCTATGGCGAAATCGACCGGCTTGAGCGCACGGAGACGGAGGCGCGGCGCTACCTTGAGTATTCGGATCTTGCCGTCGAACCGGTCACGCTTGGCTCTGTGACGATCCCGCCGATTCTGAGCATCGCATTTCTGCTCATCGTTCTTGATCTCATTCTCGCATCCACTCGATTTCGTTCACTCACCTGACGCATGCCCTTCTCACTCGAACAACCGCTCGCCTGGCACCTGCTGTGGGTAACTGTCGCAACCGCCGCCCTCGTGTGGTGGGCGGCGCGGCGTCGGCGCGAAGCGATGCGACTGTGGGCCGACAGCGGACTGTTTGTGCGGCTCGCGCCACGTATCGCGGCGGGACGGTGGCTGCTCCGCGGCGCGCTGGCGATCGCGGCGCTCGCTGCGATGACCGCTGCCCTGCTCGATCCGCGCCTCGGTTCCGCGCCGGTGCAGGTGCAGCGCCGCGGCATCGATGTGATTTTCCTGATCGACGTCTCGCGCTCCATGCTCGCTGAAGACGTCCGTCCCAACCGGCTTGAGCGCGCCAAGCAGTTCGTAGCCGACAGCGTTGACCGCATGGCTGGCGACCGGGCCGGACTCGTCGCGTTTGCAGGCGGCGCGGTCATGAAGTCGCCGTTGACGCTGAACTACGGCGCGTTCAAGTCTTCGCTGTTCGAGCTGACACCGCAGGACTCGACGCGCGGAGGTTCGCTGCTCGGCGATGCGATACGCGTCGCCACGGATGGCTTCGCGGACACGGTGAAAGGCGGCAAGGCGATCATCGTGCTTTCCGACGGCGAAGACATGGAATCTTTTCCCGTCGAGGCCGCCGGCAAAGCCTTCCATGAGCGTGGCATTCGCGTGTATGCAGTCGGCATTGGCGACAGCACGGACGGGGCGCGGATCCCGATTCTCGACGGACGCACCAAACAGTGGCTCACGCACGAAGGTCAGGAAGTGTGGACGCGCATGGATCCGAAACTCCTGACCTCGATGAGCCTCGCGGGCGGCGGCGCGTTCGTGCCGGCCGGCACGGCGCTCGTCGACATGGCCGAGGTGTACGACGCGACCGTGTCGGCGATCGGCCGGCGCGAGTATGAGACGACAACGGTCAAGCGATCGCTGCCGCAGTTTCAATGGTTCGCCGGCATTGCGCTCGCCATGCTGATGCTTGAGTCACTCATCGGACTGCGCCCGCGCCTGACGGATGGAACACCGTGACGCACATCAATCGACATCCGCTGATCTTCACTGCGTCGCTGTTGATGCTTGGCGCAGCTCCTCCCTCGCCGGAACTGCTGCGTGAAGCGCAGACGCTGCTCGATCAAGGCGACACGGCCAACGCGATCGTGAAGTACGAAGAGGCTCGGTCCATCGATCCCGAGTCTCCGCAGCTCGCATACAACCTCGGCGTCGCGAAGTATCGCGCGGGCGAACTCACGGAGGCTGCGCGGCTCTTCCGGGAGGCTGCTGCAGGCGCGTCCTCGCAGGCAACCACGCGTTCCGCTGCGCAGACCTCGCTCGCAGCACAATCCATGTTCAATCAGGGCACCGCGGTGTATGCCGACGCGCTCAAGCAATTGCCGACCGGCGGCCCGCCAGCCGGCGAGGATGCGGCAGCGTCGCTGCAGGAAGCCATCAGCGCCGTCGAGAAATCGCTCACGCATTTTCGTGACGCGGCGAACGCGGATCCCGCAGATCACGACAGCCGCGCCAATGCCGAGCGCGCGTGGCGGCTGCTGAAGAAGTTGAAAGAAGAACAGCAGAAGCAGCAAGAGAACGAGCAGCAACAAGATCAGGAGCAAGATCCGCAACAGGAAAAGCAGCAGGACCAGCAGCAGGACCAGCAGCAAAGCAAGGATCAGCAGGATCCGCAGAACGGCGATCAGAAGCCGCAGCAGCAAGGTGACGGTCAGGATCAGAAGCAGGAACAGCCGAAAGACCAGCCGGGGGACGAACCTCCGCCCGGTGAACAGAAGCCGGAGCAGCCTCAGGACGGACAAGAAGACCAGTCGCAGCAACCGAAGCAGGCGCAAGGCGAGGCACAGGGACAGGGACAGGGACCGGGAAAGCAGCAGCGCGAGGCCATATCACCTGCGGATGCCGAGCGCATTCTTCAGATGGTCCGTGACAAGGAGAAGCAGCGACGTGCGCAGCTCCTCCGTCAGCAGCGGGCGAAGCAGCAGCCAGTGCCGAAGGATTGGTGATTCGATGAAGACCAGGCGACCCATGCAGTCAAGCCGGACATGCGCGATGCTCGCGGTGGCGCTGTTGGCCTGGGTCCTCCCTCTCACCGCAGTCGGCGGCGAAGTCCAGTTCCGGTTGCCCCCGCGGCAGAGCTTCGTGGGTTCTGACTCGGCGGTCGACATTGTCATCCTGGACGCGGAGAAGTTCGAGCAGCCACAGCTGCCGTCCGTGCCTGGACTTTCAATCGTCATCGCTCCTGAGCAGAACAAATCAACGTCGTTCTCGATCATCAACGGACAATCCCGCCAGAGTGTCACGGTGATGTTGCGCGTGCTGGTCAAACCGCTGCGTGAGGGCACGTTCACCGTGCCGCCGATTTCGGTGGTGGCCGATGGCACGACGTTCAAGAGCGAGCCGTTCACGATCGTGGCATTGAAGTCGGAATCGGGCGATCTCATGCTCGTCGAGGTCGTCGCCGATCCTCCGAACCCCTACGTTGGCCAGCCGACCCAACTGACGCTGCGCGTCCTGATTCAGCCCTATCGCGATCCCTCCATGAACCTCGTCCTTGACGGCGGCTACATGTGGATGCAGATCGACCAGCATGAGTCAACATGGGGCTCCTTTGCAACGCGCATGACCCAGCTTGAACAGTCGCGTCGACGTCCGAGCGAAGTGGAAGTCATACGAGGTGACCGGGCGTATCTGGCCTACGAGATCCACGAGGTGTGGACCCCGACGCGCCCCGGACCCGCGGACTTCAGCGGCATCGAAGTCATCGCTGCATGGCCGACGAGCGTGCGCACCGCGCGGGACCCTCTCGGCCGGACGCGCGCCGACATCCGCTCCACACGGCCGTTGCGCGTCAAAGCCACGTCGGACAGCATCAACGTTCGTGCACTGCCGGAAGCTGGACAGCCGGCATCGTTCAGCGGCGCGATCGGACGATTCGCCGTCACGGCTTCCGCGAAGCCGACCGAGGTCTCCGTCGGCGATCCGATCACCGTGACGTTCACGGTCAAGTCGCTGTCCGGCAGCGCAGTGCTCGAAACGCTGCAACCGCCGGCGTTCGCGTCGATCCCGCAACTCGCGAAAGACTTCCGCATTCCTGCCGACCAGGTTGCCGGCACGGTGCGTGACAAAGAGAAGCAGTTCACGCAGACGTTTCGACCGCTGTCAGACGAGATCACGTCGATCCCCGCAATTCCGTTATCCTACTTCGATCCGACCACCGACGAGTACGACGAAGCGTTCACGGCCCCGATCCCATTGACCGTGTTCGCGACCGAGCGCATGAATCTCTCACAGATCGTCGGATCGTCCAGTACCGGCGTCGACCGTGCAGCGAAATCACTCACCGTGGTCGCGGGCGGGCTGCTCGCGAATGTGCCGCCCGGCGCGGCGCTCTTATCCCGCGATCGACTGGTCATGAATCCGGTGACGGCTGCAGCGTTCGCAGCGCCGCCCCTGCTGTGCGGACTGCTCGCCCTCATTCGCGGCGTGCAGCGGCGACGTGACAGCGATCCGGCCCGTCGTCGTTCCGCGAAGGCCAAGGCAGTCGCGTTCGCAGCGCTGGGCACTTCACCGGAATCCATTCTCACGGCGCTGTGCGGTTACATCGCCGATCGTTGCGGACTTGCGGATGGTCGACGCACGCGCGGCGACGCGGTCAGCGCGCTTGCCGAGCGTGGCGTGCAGGAGGAGATCATCCGTCGCGTCGACGGTCTGCTCAGCGCATGCGAACGCGGGCGCTACGCTCCGCGCGGCGACGAGCAGGTATCGGCGCAGGAAGCGAAGACGCTCATCGGACTATTGGAATCAGCACCTCTTGCAAACCCGTCGACAGAGGCGCTGCCATGACGCGCAGCATGTTGGTGCTGATCGCAGTTGTCCTCGCGATGCTTGGGTGCGCGCACGGCGCGCTCGCCGCCACCGTCGCCGACCTCACGCGCGCCCAGGAGTCGTACGACCGGGGCATCGCGCTCAAGGCGAGCAAACCCGACGAGGCGCGCGCGGCATTCATCGAGGCGGCGCAGCAGTGGCAGCGCATCGCAGAGGAGGGCGCCGAGAATGCGGGCCTCTACTTCAATCTCGGGAACGCGTACGTACAGGCCGGCGATCTCGGCCGTGGCATCGCGTGTTACCTTCGTGGCCAGCGGCTTGATCCGCTCGATCGATCAATCAACGCGAACTTGGCGGTGGCGCGCACGGACGTGCAGACGCCGATCAGTGGCGATGCCACGAGCGACTGGAGCGCGATCGCCTGGTGGCGCATTCTGCCTGAGCATCTGCGCGTCTCCATCGCAGCCGCTGCGTGGATCGTGTTCTGGATGCTGGTCGCCGCGCCGATCGCGGTGCCCGGACTGCGCGTGCGCCTCGGAGGGAGCGGCATGCGCGTCCTGCGGAACGGAAGCCTGCTCGTCGCGCTCGCGCTTGGCGCGACCTCGATCGCCGACCGCTGGATGGATGCGACGCGCGAGCTTGCCGTCATCGTCACTCCGGAGGTCGTGCTCCGCAAAGGCAACGGCCAAGGCTTCGAGCCGCAGGTCGCCGAAACGCTGTCACCCGGCATCGAATGCCGCGTCCTGGAAGAGCGTCCGGGCTGGCTGCGCGTGCGACTCGCGGACGGCACCGAGGGCTGGGTCCGCGACGCGCATGTGCAGCGGGTGTGAACAGTGTCGGGGCGAGTCCATCCCTCAGCGAACCGCGCGACGGCGAACCGCGAAACCCAGCAACAATCCCGCAGCGGCCAGCGCGACAGGAAGAGGAACGGGCACGATCGTCGGCGGAGGAGACGCCGACATCAAGCCTCCGACTTTGTCCGAGCCGCCGTTCGCAAATCCGCGGAAGCGGACCGCAAACTCCGGCGAGTCGCCGTTGTCAGCGAAGAACGACAACACGTCGAAGCCAGCCAGCAGGCTCGCGACGGCATTGACATTGAAGACATAGGTGCCTGTTTCGCCGACTTGGAGACCCTTTTTGGGTGAGCCGCCCCCGAGCCACTGGTTGGAGACCGAGGCGCCGACGTCGTACGCGTCCCATGGCGACGCTGAAATCAAACCCGCGGGATTGGCACCGCCGCCGATCATGCCGAAACTCTCGGCAGGCGCTGACGTCGTCTGCAGACCGTACGTGACACCGGCGCTGGGGCCGTTGAACGCGAACGCCGTCAGATAGCCGGCCATGGACGAGGTGTTGGTCAAGGAGATCGTCAGGTAGCCGCTGGTCGCGCTGCCACCGGCGTAGTTCCAATTCATGGATCCGGTGAAGGAACCAAGACCTTCGAGACCGGTCGCCGACGTGAATGCCAGCGACGTCTGCCCCGCGTGCACACTCGATGTGAGCATGGAGGCAGTGGCAATCGCGGCGGCAGTGATAACGGAACGCATGGTGTCGCTTTCTCTCTGACCCGGTAGGGAGCGGGCGTCGTCGGGCTATTCGGGAGGTTCTGGGGAGCTGGCCGCTCCGCGCGCCGCACCTGGGTGGTTCAAGACGCGCGGACGGCGACTTCGGATTGGAACCGCAATATGCATCAGGTCTTAAGAGACGCAAGCCCTGCGGACCGAAACTTGGCCCCGCAGCTGAGTTGTCGCGTGCTTCGACGCATGCGCGACCCGATTATCGTGCGGGGAGTCGGCCGAGCACATGCGCGCGGTCCTGGTCGGCAGTCTGCCCGTTACAATCGCGGACGCCCTGCTCGCGCGAAGATGGAGGTGCTGGGCATGGTAGTGGGCGCCCAGTCCGTAGACTGCACACGCGCGGCGCGGCAGGACGCTGATTGTTTCATCCTATTCGCAGTCCATCGCACTGCGCCGGAGGGGAAAGCCAATGCGCGGACTGCTTCTGTTTGTCGTCGTGTTCGTTGCTGCGCTCGGTCACGCCGTGCATCCCACGTTCGCTGATGTCGTCCCGACAAACGGCATGGTCATCACGACGGACACGACGTTCGTGCCGGGCACCTACAGCCTTCCCGATGGCATCTCGATCGGCGCGTCGGATCTCGACCTCGACATGAACGGCGCGGTGCTGGTCGGCGCGGGCGGTGCCGCGTACGGCATCACGTGCATCGGTCACTCGAACGTGACCATCACGGGCGGCGGACTGCACGGGTATTACTACGGAATCCGCGTGGAAACTGGCGACGCTGTCACGATCGCGAACTGCAATCTCTCGGACAACTACGTCGATCCCGCGTCCCGCGGCGGCGGCGCACCGTTTCTCAACATCAACGCAGGTCCGACGCTGCCGAACTTTACGAATCTCGGTGGCGGTCTCTACATGCGGACGGTCAGCGGCGCCGTCATCACGAACAACGTGATGCGCAATCAAGAGAACGGAATCGACCTCTACTCGGTGACGAACAGCACCATCAGCGGCAACGACGGATCATTCAACACGGGATGGGGACTGCATCTCAACGCGTCGACTGGCAACGACATCAACGGCAACGTGTTCGATCATTGCACGCGCCCCGGCCTCGGCGATTCGGCAGGCGTCCTGCTCGTGAATGGATCACACAACAATCAGATCATCAAGAACTCGTTCCGCTTCAGCGGTGACGGCTTCTTCATCGGCAACGAGCACGGCTGCCCGAGCAACAACAATCTTGTGCAGGGCAACGACGGTTCCGCAGCCGGCGCCAATGCGTTCGAAGCGACCTTCTCGTCGGGCAATCAGTTCATCGACAACATTGCGAACGGTTCCAACTACGGTTTCTGGCTGGGATATTCGCACAGCGGCAATGTCATCAAAGGCAACGAGATTCGTGCGAACAACACCAACGGCATCGAGATCGAGCACGGTCAGAACAACATCATCGAAGACAACCTGATCGCGAACAACGGCGGCAAGGGCATCGTGCTCCGCACCGACGGATCGGCGCCGTTTCCGCCGGCGCAGTTTCCGTGTCTCGCGCTGCCGAATCAGGCGGCGTCGACCGGATACACGATCAGAGACAACGTCATCAAGCAGAACTTTGGTCTCGGAATCGAACTGATCAACACCACCGACAGCGTCATCGTCAACAATCTGATCGGCGCGAATGCGGGTGGTGATGCGAAATCGAGCGGGGCGGGCAACACCTGGGCGATTGTTCCCGTCGCGGGCGTGAACATCGTGGGCGGGCCAATGCTGGGCGGCAACTACTGGAGCGGTTACGCCGGTGCCGATCTTGATGCGGACGGGCTCGGTGACACGCTCGTGCCGTACACCAACGGAGGCATGATCGCTTTGCCGGGCGATCCACATCCGCTGATCGGCGACCCGGATCTCACCGGCTTCGACAATCCGAAGACGCTCTGCGCCCGCGTGTGGATCGACCTCGGCGTCAACACCCGCACGACCGGCGGCACGTTTCAGACGGCGAACGGAACGCACTACGCAACGGACGGGACGGATCTCTATCTCTTGCGGGGTTCCAACAATGCGTTGTTCGACCTGTTCCTGCCGGACACCAGCATGTATCTCGCGCGAGCCAATGTGCCGGAGCCTGTCGAGGACGGCGGCGATCTCCAGTTCGGCGGCGCCGAGTATTTCGCGGGCGTCGGGATCAGCATGAACACCGCTACTGGCAGCGGCAAAGGGCCGAAGCTCTACGCCTACAGCCCGCGCGGCAACAGCTGGAGCAGCAAGGCGAGTTGCGTCATCGAGGGGAAGTTTCTCGCGCACGAGGCGCTCGCGCATGATCCGGTGCAGCAGCGGTTGTACGCAACCATCACCAATGTGCAGAACGGCACCGATCCGCTGACGAAGCGCAGGCTCGCCGTGTACGACATCGTCGCGAATGTATGGACCGGCACGACCGCAGCCGCCGACGTCGATTGGGTGGCCGGCTCGGAGGCGGAGTACCTCAACGGAAGGATCTACGTGTGGCGCGGCGGATTCGATGGCGGCGCCGTCAATGGCAGCGACTCATATCTGCATGTGTACGACATCTCGACGGACATCTGGACCGTGACACCTTCCCTGCAGGCGTCCGGTGTGCTCCCCGGATTCCGCAGCGGGGCGTTCGATGTCTGGGGCGTCGCGCTCACAGCTGATGCGGCGCGCGAAGGACTGTTTGTTCTCGGCGGCGAGTCCAACAAGCTGGTGTATGTGTTCAACACGCTCTCGCAGTCGTGGCGCGTCGCGCCGACTGCGGTGTACGACGGCGGATGGGGCGACAGTCTGGAGTTCGTCGCCGGGGCACAGCGGCTCTATCAGATCGACGGACGCAACATCGGCGGCACGCCGCAGGGAACTGCGGTGCTTGTCACCGCAAACGCGAACCTGGACGGCACCGGTGGCGTCAATGCCGCCGACCTGGCGGTGCTGCTCGGTGCCTGGGGACAGTGCGCCGACGCGTGCTGCCTGGCCGATCTCGACGAAAACGGCACAGTCGACGCTGCAGATCTCGCGCTCCTGCTCGGCGCGTGGACTGGGTAAGCGAGGCTCGCGGCGTGCGCGGCGCCCAGCAACGCAACCACTCATGATTCGCCAGAACACTCAATGCAGCCCGGCGCACCTCCGGCGTTTTCCCGGACTCGGGCTGATCCCGCCCGAGCTGCGGGACGCCGCGCTGCAGGAGGCGTTCCTCACGGTGCGCGTCATGCCGAGCTATGGCGTCGCCTGCGTCGCGATGCTCATCACAGTGACCGTTTTCGTGATGGCTCTTGGCGGCCTGGTGATCGCGCTTGCTCAGTTGGGCGGCGCGGTCGCGCAGGGCATGAGTCTGCTGGCTGCACTCGTGATCCTGATCGCCGGTCCGCTGCTCGCATCGAGGTACATCCCGCTATGGATCCTCTGGCGGCGCGAAGTGGAGTCAAGCATCGCCGAAATGGCACGGCGCCATGGCGCGCGTCTGTCCGGAGTGCGCCTATCCCGTCGCCAACAACTCCACGATCTTCTGTCCCGAGTGCGGCACGGTGGTGCCGGCTCTGTCCGCAGGACTGGAGCGAAACGCACGCGATGCGTCGCCCTGACGCCTCCCGAGGATCCGCATGCTCTTCATGGTCATCGAACGCTTCCACAACAACGACATGATTCCGATCTATCGCCAGGTGCGCGACGCAGGCCGCGCGTTGCCGGATGGTCTCGCCTACGTCGACAGCTGGATCGAGCCGAACTTCGGCCGATGCTTTCAGCTGATGATGTGCGACGACCTGCGGCTGCTGCAGCAGTGGGTACTGCAGTGGCGCGGTTTCGGCGTGACGTTCGAGATCATTCCCGTCGTCAGCAGTGCAGAGACGCGCGACGTCGTCGCGCCTCATCTCATTGACGCGTGAGGGATGCGTGACCAGCTGCGGGCACACGCGCCGGACTGACTGACTGCGCTGATGACGCAGGAACCGCAGGAACCGCAGGAATCGCCGCAATCGCTCGTTCGAGTTCCGCGCGCTCTGCCGCCGGCACGCGGTCGAGAATGCCGAGCTGCTCGTAGACCTGCCAGAGCGAGTCAGCATGCAGACCGTGGTACACCGCGTCGGCTTCGATGATCTTTCTTCCCATCACCTCTTCGAGCATCGCCTTCGTATAGGCGGTCTTGTGCGCGCTGCGCGCCTTGGTGCCGTACTGGTTGAGATTCGAGGCGACAATGCCTGCCGCGCTGACGGGCAGGAAGTCCTCGTAGCGCAGTCCTTCGTACTGCACGAAGCCGAGGCGCACGAGTTCATTGACATCGGTGGTGTGCACATCAGACGCAGCAGCCGCTGCCAGCCCCTGCGGTGTCACCGTATAACGCGCATACACGAGGTGCTGTTCCAGCAGTCCGCGGAGCGTCTTTGGAAACGGCGCGAATGGCGTGGCGTACGCCGCCTCGAACGCGGCGTAGTCGCGCCGGACAAGACCGGGATCCTGATCCTTCACCGCCTCGGCCTCTTCGAGGCAGCGGTCGTAGAGATCGCGCCCCTTGACGGTGGTCGCGTAAAACCGCTGCTCGACTTCGCCAAACCGCGCGGTGTGCACAGCGGCGATCACCGAGCCGTCTGACTCATAGAACCGCACGGGCTCTGTGAGCGCCTTGTACGCGTCCTGACGGAGCAGTACCGGCGTGTCTTCGGACGGGCCCTCGGTGAAGTCCTTGAATCCCGAGTGGTTCAGCGTGCTCAGCTGCAGATCGTCCTGCTCCAGACGCTGCGCGAGTGCGTCGACGAGGTGCGTGACCGATTCGGGTGCCGGGTTGCCCAGCGTGAACCCTTCGATCTCCTCGCGCGACAGATGCTTGAAGAGGAGCCGCATCGCGTCGCGATCGGTGGATGTGAGGACTCGGTGCAGCGCCGTCGAAGCGACGGCACGGAACGTCGCTGCATCCATCTCTTCCAGACAGAGCTTCATCGCCGCCGTGTACAAGTCCATGCAGAACGTGTTCGGCGTGAGGTGGTTCAGGTGATGGGAGTCAAAGCACGCGATGTCCGCGGCAATCTTGAATCCAGCGGCACACAGATCCTGATACAGCTGATGATCATGCGCCCTGCCGGTCCACTTGAAGATGCGATCGGCACCTTCACGGATCAGCGCGTGCGCATCGTTCCAGTCGAGACCACCGTTCCGTTCACTCTTCTCGACGAGCTCCTGCGCCGCAGGTGAAAAGACCTGCCGCTTGTTCAGCACAGCATCGACGCGTGCGCGAGTCGGCGCATCAAAGCAATCAGTCTGCAGCAGCGAACAGAACACGCGGTGTTCGGGATTCAGAATGGAGCGGAACGCAGTCGCCACGATCGGCTGGCTCTTCGTGCCAACATCCGACATGTTGTAGTAGTTATGCGGCTCGAGCGCGAACGCCGCAAAGAATCGCGCGACCCACCGATACTCGTCCGGCCGGCCGATGCGGACGGCGCCGTGGCGTTCACTGCTCGTCTGGTCCAGCTGCTCGCTCGACATGGTGAAGCCGATGTAGCGCTCACGAAGCAGTGTGCACACCGTCCGGTTGCACTCCCGATTGACGAGCAGCGCCTTGTCGTACAGCGGAACTTCCTTGCCGAACATGCGCGAGAGTTCGGCGAAGAGGCGGTTCTGCATCTCAATCTTGTCGGCAAGGGGCGGGTTCATGGGGGTGACAGGTTACACAAGCCGCCGGGAGTGGGTGGATGCCAAGTGCGGATTGCGAGCAAGATCTGCTTCGCCCGGCGGTTACAGGGCGGCAACGGCGTCGATCGCGCGCTGGACTTCCTCGGCCGCGTTGTAATGGACCAAGCTTACGCGGGCCACTCCCTCACGGGTATCGATGCCGAGCGCTTCGCACAATCGGTACGCGTACATGTGGCCGTGGCGAATGGCGACGCCAGCATCCCGCAGCGCAGCGACGACCTCACTCGGCGCGTAGCGCGCGTGGGTAAAGCTCACGGTCGGCACGCGTTCTCCCGTTCCCGACGCCGCCGGCCCGATGAGCCGGACGCCTGGAATCCCCCGCAAACCGTCGACGAGCCGGCGCTGCAGCGGCGCCTCGAGTTCCGTCATGCGCTCAAACGCTCGCTCGATGGTCGCGCGCGTCCCCGCGTGCGCGGGGTCCTCGCCGGCGAGGAACGCCAGATATGGCTGCAGCGCGAGAATCGCGGCGCATCCTTCGTGCGAAGCGCCGCCGAGCTCAAACTTGTACGGCACCTGGCCTTCGGGGATAAAGAAATGATTCGGTCCGCGCAGTTCCGCCAGCGCATCGGTTCTGCCGTACAGCGCGCCCATGTGCGGTCCGTACACCTTGTACGTCGAGTACACGTACCAGTCGACATCCCACGCAGCAACGTCCATCACGCGATGCGGCGCGAATGCGACACCGTCAACGAAGACCCGCGCTCCAGCGCTGTGGGCGCGGCGCGTAATGGCCGAAACATCGGCAATCGCGCCGAGCAGATTCGACACGTGCGGAACGGCGACAATCCGCGTGCGGTCGCTGAGCACGGAGTCCAGACCAGCGAGCGTGCAGTCCCGCGCGACGGGATCCACCGGCCACCAGCGGATCGTTGCGCCGGCGCGCTCCAACCGAAGCCATGGACCGATGTTTGCCTCGTGCCCCGTTGCCGCAATGACGATCTCGTCGCCGGGCCGGATCGTGTCGGCGTAACAGCCGGCGATGAGATAGCACAACTGGGTCGAAGAAGGACCGAGGATCGCGCTGCCGCAGCCCATGCCATTGACGATGAGGTTCACAAACGCGTGCGCGCGTTCGACCGTGGCCGTCGCGACATTGGACATCGCGTAACCGGCGCCGAGCTGGACGTAGCTCTCGAGCATGTACGCGCGAATCGCGTCAGCGACATCGATCGGCACCTGTGAGCCGCCGGCATTCTCAAGCAGCGCCATCGGTGTGCGCAGCGCGGGAAAGCGTTCGCGGATGGCGCTGATGGAAGGGAGCGCGCTGGTCATGCCGGCGAGTGTACAGGGGTGCCGATTGGGGCCGTCGCTCAGCATCTGATGACGCCTGCGCTAGCCGCGGGGTTACGGATGCGGTGTGATCGCAACGATTGTGATGTCACCTTTGTCGGGTCCGTAACACCAGAACACTCGGTACGCTCCCGGCGTTCTGTTCTGCGCGTACGCCTCGAAAACCTTGGCCGCCGGGTCGAACGGATTCTGGATCGAACTGAACTCGTGGGTGCTGAGGCCCGGATGGCGCGGATTCGTCACAAGCAACTGAACGCATTTCTCGACCTGCTTGAAGAGACCCTCCGCCTTCGAAGCTTTGGTTGACCCGGTGCGCTTGCGATTCTGCAACGCCTTGGCTGCTGCCGCCATGAGTCCGAGGTACGCCCTGTCCGCTTCGGACGTCCAATGGGTGCGAAAGGACATCAGTCCGCCAGTTCCTTTGCGAGCTTCGCCCCGGCAGACATGTCAGGCCCTCTCGTGAGCTTCCGCGCCTTGGCTTCAGCCAATCCTTTCCGCACCGATTTCAGCGCCTTCGGATTTTCATAGAGCCATGCTTCGGACGCTGGAATCACCACCGTTCGACGGATCACCAAGTCATCCCCTCGATGCTCAATCAAGACCGTGCTGTTCGCGAACGCCGTTCCCAAGGTGAGCCGGCCCTTTGAATCTACTGTCGCATGCTTAACCATGCCACCAGTATCGGACAGTTTCCGCAGGTGGTCAAGTGGGAATGTGGGCACGTTCTCAAAGTTCCAAAATGGGCGTCGCCATTGCCCGCTTCGAACAACTCGGCCAGCCAGTCTGCTGCTTTGCCCGCCAACGCGAAGCACGCGTGACGCTTCTTCGCGAATCCACGATCTGCATCGCCTCGGTCCTGCCCGCAGCCGGACTGCGCCTCGTTCTTGCAGCGTGGAGTTTCAAGGGCATTGATACAGGCTGGACGTTTTATACCCCCTACACGCTTTTCCCCGACGAGTTCCAGCTGTACAGCCTGCTCTCGCTTTTCACCACCGCAGCTTGGGTGATCGCCGCCGTCGCCGGTGCGATAAACCGCTTCCTGCTCAACGCCGCGCTGCAGGCGCGCTCAGCTTCATCGTGCCGGTCATGCGGATACGACGCGACCAGCGCCGGGGGATAACCTAGGCCGCCGCCTCCATGCACTTCGTGAAATATCTCTGGGCATCCCCAAACTCTTTCATCGGTCTTGCGATCTATGTTGCGCTACTTCCATTCGGCGCGCAATCGACGATCGTCGCCGGAGTTGTCGAGGTTCGCGGCCGCGTTGTCGGGCGCATCTTGCGCAGCGTTCCGCGTGGAGGATGCACGCTCGCGCTGACACTCGGTCACGTCGTGCTCGCGGAGACTGAAGCCGATCACGCGCGATCGCGCCGGCATGAGCGCGTGCACGTCGCGCAGTATGCCGCGTGGGGACCGTTTTTCCTGCCGGCGTATGCGGCGAGTTCACTGTGGCAGTGGATGCGTGGACGAGATGCATATCGGGATAACTGGTTCGAGAAGGAAGCGTACGGACGTACGTAGTTGCTGAAGCCGTGCATCGCGACGCCCTACTTCCGGCCGAGCTTCGTGCGCGCCAGCTCCAGCGCCTTCTCGAGCGCTCCCTCCGCCGGGACTTCCACATCCGGCTTCACGCCCGTCCCTTCCCAGTTCGTCTGGGAGATCGGGTTCTCGGCACGCATGTGCGGCATCATGATGACCGTCCGATCATCGAGCCGCACCGCCTTCACGGGGTGCGCTCCACCGCCGGTTGTCTCACCGACGATCGTTGCGCGGCTGAGATTCTTCAGGTTGTACGCGAACTCCTCCGCGCCGGAGAACGTGCGGTTGCTCGTCACGACATACGCCGGAAGATCCGCTGCGAAACGCTCGCCCTGCACAGACTCGGCGCTGAATCCCTCGCGGACCACGCTGCCATTCCGATCCTTCATGCGGTTCAGCAGCGTCGGCTTGTCGAACAGGTAGCCCGAGAGATAGCAGATCATCTCCGGCGATCCGCCGCCGTTCTGACGCAGGTCAAACACCAGCGCGTCGCAGCGGCCGAGGAATGCCATCGCCGCATCGGCGACGCGCTTCGCTTCGTCGGTCGGCACGAATGCATCGAAGCGCAGCACGCCGATGTTGCCGTCGGCGATTTCGCAGCCCTTGAAGCCCCAGTTCTCGCGCCGAGCTTCTTCCGGAGTCGGCCCCATCGGACTGGCGCGGCCAGCCTGCTGCAATTCAGGCGCGATGCGCACGCGGAGATGCTTGTCATTCATGACCGTCCGCATGTCCTTGGTCAGTCGCTCGACGAGCGCACGCTCATCAAGGATCGAGGAAAGCTGGCGACGCGATCATCGATCGATCGTTTCTCGAGCCGTTTGGCGGAGCGATAGGCTTTCTCGAACGTCCGCACGTCGTCGGCCGTTCCGTCGCGGAGCAGGTGGAACCACGCTGCAGCGCAGCGACCGGCGGACGTGCCGGGCATCGGGGGTTCCGCTGCCACCGCGGCGGCGCACGCGGTGACGACACTCGGAGCGCGAACCAGTCCCCCCAGCATGAAACACGAGAGGAGCACAACGACGAGGTGAGAAAGGAGAAGTGGCAACGGAATCACGGGCAGCTCCTTGCGATGTGGGTTGGTGTATAGTACGAATCGTACTACGCATTCTTGGGAGACACCGCTCACGGGTTGCGGCCGTCAGCAACTTTGAGACTTTCGCGATTACCTAGCTGTGACCGACCTCGCGGCATTTGTTCTGGGGCTGATATGGCAGAACGGGCCCTGCAGCGCGTACGCCATCCGTCGCATGCTTGCCGACTCCCCCTCGAGCCAGTGGAGCGCGTCGGCGGGCGCCATCTATCCGCTCGTCGAGCGGCTTGAGCGCGACGGCCTCATCGTCGGCGCAGATCGCTCGGCCGGGAAGCGAGAGCGACGCGAGTACAAGATCACGGCCGCCGGTCGGCGAGGGCTGAAGCGCTGGATCGGACCTCCGCTGAACGACGACGCCATCACGGTGACCACCGATCCGCTCCGGTCGCGTGTTCGCTTCCTTGCGCTGCTCTCGTTCGAGGAGCGCGGCGCGTGGCTTGACGCCGCCGAAGCAGCGCTCGACGACGTTGCGGCCCGCGTCGCGCAATGGGACGAGCGCTACGCTGACGCCACGCATCCCGAGCTCGCGCTCCTCACGCATCATGCGGAACTGGAAACGGCGTTTCGCCGCGCGTGGCTGGCGGAAGTTCGAACAGTGCTGGACGCAGCGCCATCTGGGCTGGCCTCTGGGTCACCGTAGAACGCAGGAGCGCAATCCAGAACTCGAATGCCTGCACGAGGTCCCAAGCACTTCTGCGCGCAACTCGCTGCTTGGCGTCATGATCTTCGTCGCGCTCCCGCGCGCCGTGCCACGGAGATGACGCCCGCTCGCGATGACCACAGGGCACCTTGTCCTCGCGGAGACGATCGCTTCCTCCGTGTCGGGATCGAACGGCGTCAGGCGAGAGCGGGGCTCGACCAGAACCGCTGGCTCTACTTCGCCCCGCCCAGCACGATCCCCGCACGGCGCAGCGCAATCGACGCGATCTGCCCGAGGATCATGAGGATGATGAACGTGATCACCAAGCCGGCAATGAATTCCCACGTGCGCTTCGCGAAGAGCGCCTGAAAGTTCGGCTCCTCCGCCGCCGCAGCCGCAGCTGCGACATACGCGGCGATCGCGGTGCGCGGCGTCATGCCGATCGCCGTGCCCAGGATGTACGGCACGATTCGCACACGTGCCGCCGTCATCGCGAAGTTCATGAGGGCGAACGGTGAACTGGGCGGAAGACGCAGGAGCGTGACGATGCCGAGTGAACGCCAGAATCCTTTGCCCAGCAATGCGTCGCGCACGACATGCACCGCCGGCTTGTGTTCCAGCCACCGGCCAAGCGCCGGTCCGCCTGCGAGCATTGACACGACGTAACCGACCACAGCGCCGCCGACGAACCCTGCAATCGCCCCCAGCGTGCCGTGCTGAAACCCGAAGATCCAGCCGCCGATCATCGACATCGCGTATGTCGGCAGAAAGCCGATGCCGGAACACACGGCGAACATCGCCACATAGACCAGCCATGCGTTGTCGCCGAATCCTCTGATCCACGTGTTCAGCGACGCGATGAAGCCGAGGGCGAAGAACCCGAGGATCCCCGGCACGGTGGTCCAAAGGGCCGCGAGCGGCGCGGCGACAAACTTCGCGCGGCCTTGCAGCTGCGGTCGGGTCGGTTCCGTTGTCATGTCCCGTTCTGCATTCACGCCATCGCCGGCACGCGTGCCTTGGCCTTCATGTGCTTGATCATCTCGTCTGCGAAACCGGAGCACGACACCAGCTTCGAGCCGGGCATCATGCGCTCAAAGTCGTACGTGACCGTCTTCGCCGCGATCGCCTGCTCCAAGCCGGTGATGATGAGATCCGCAACCTCGTTCCAGCCGAGGAACCGGAACATCATTTCGCCCGAGAGAATCAAGGAACCGGGATTCACCTTGTCGAGATTCGCATACTTCGGCGCCGTGCCGTGCGTCGCTTCGAAGATCGCGTGGCCGGTGTCGTAGTTGATGTTGGCGCCCGGCGCGATGCCGATCCCGCCGACCTGTGCAGCGAGCGCATCGCTGAGATAGTCACCATTCAAGTTCATCGTCGCGAGCACATCGAAGTCCTTCGCGCGGGTCAGCACCTGCTGCAGTGTGATGTCGGCGATCGTGTCCTTGATCATCAGCTTCGACTTCCACGTGCCTTCGCCGTGCGTCGGCCACAGCTTGATCGCCGTTTCGACCTCGGCGCGGATCTTCGACTGCTGATCAGGCGTCATCATGTCGTAACCGGGATCGATCATCCGCGCGTTCTCTTCAGCCGAGACATTCGCGTTGCGTTCCTTGTTGCCGAGGATCCAGCTCTCACGCTCAGACACGGTGTCGTTGCGGAACTCGCGCGCGGCCAGCGCGTAGCCCCAGTCCTTGAACGCGCCTTCGGTGAACTTCATGATGTTGCCCTTGTGGACGAGCGCGAGGCTCTTCCGCTTGTGGGCGAGTGCGTACTTGATCGCCGCGCGAATGAGCCGCTCGGAACCTTCCTTCGACACAGGCTTGATGCCGACACCGCTGGTTCCGGGGAAACGGATCTTGCCGAATTCCTTCGGGAAGTTCTCCTTCAGGAGCGCGAGGAACTTCTGCGCTTCCGGCGAACCTTCCTTGAACTCGATGCCTGCGTAAATGTCTTCGCAGTTCTCGCGGAAGATCACCATGTCGCAGTCTTCGGGACGCTTGACCGGGCTTGGCACGCCGGTGAACCATCGCACAGGACGCAGACACACGTACAGATCGAGGATCTGCCGCAGCGCGACATTCAGCGATCGAATACCGCCGCCGACCGGCGTGGTCAGCGGCCCTTTGATGCCGACGAGGTATTTCTTGAATCCGTCGAGCGTGGCGTCGGGGAGCCATGAGCCGGTCGCGTTGAATGCCTTTTCGCCGGCGAGGACTTCGCTCCACGTGATCTTGCGCTTGCCGCCGTACGCGATCTCGACCGCTGCATCAAACACCTTGACGCTGGCTTTCCAGATGTCAGGTCCGGTGCCGTCACCTTCGATGAACGGGATGATCGGATCATTCGGGACGTTGAGACCGCTGGTGGTCATCGTGATCGAACTCGGCATGCGACGCTCCAGAAGAAGGCACCGAGCGTTGAGCATCGGTGTCGATTGTTCAAAGATCCCCAAAAGCCGGCGCGAGTATACGGGAGGGAGAACGCCTGCGCGCGCCCCGATGACCATGTCGTGGGAGACTGGGGCGCGGCGCGGGCGCTTGAGTCCGGGCAGTCCGGAGCCTCAGCTCCATTCACGTGTGCGGGGAATCTCATGGTGTGTTTCGTTCGTTTCGCCGTGTTTGTTCTGGCTCTCTTTGCATATGTCGCACCCTCTGCCGCAGCAACTATCACGTGGGACGGCGGCGGCGGAACGCTGACCTGGATGACGCCCGCAAACTGGTCAGGCGATGTGCTGCCCGGCCCCAATGACGATGTGGTGATCGATGCCGCCGGCACGGTGACGATCACGCTGACTGGCAGCGCGAGCGTCAAGAGCCTGGTCTGCGCCGACGCCCTCACGATCAACGGCGTGGGAACGCTCACGCTCGCGACGACCGCGACTGTCGACGGTCTGCTGACCCTGGCATCAGGCGCGCTGAATGGCGGCGCGTGGACGCTCGGTGCCGGCGCCATCGCGACGAACAACATCAACAACATGCTGCTCGGGGTGACGCTCAACGGCTCGCTGACGCTGGCGACGAACAGCGCGTTTCTCCGCATCAAGAACGGGCTGACGTTGAACGGCACAGCGCATCTGACCGGTCTCAACAGCCGCCTCGTCTTCGACGGAACGCAGACCGTCAGCGCTGGCACGTTTCAGCTAGACGGGACTACGGGCGATCCGGCGCGGCTTGATATCGATGGAGTTACCGACGTGACGCTCGGCCCGTCGGTCGTCGTCGAAGCGAGTGCTGCGCGCATCGGCGACGTTGGCTTCGTGAGCGGACTCTCAAGTGTGATCAACCAGGGAACGATCCGCGCGGACACGGCGGGCTCGACGCTTACGATCGTGGGCGAACTGCTGACCAATCAGGGAACGATCGAGGCGACGGCCGGAACAGTCGTGATCAGTCCGACGATGCCGTGGTCGAACACCGGCGTCATCCGCGCGCTGACGAGCGGCATGGTCGATCTTGTCGGACCGACCACAGCCTCGACGATGGGCGAAGTGCAGAACATATCTGGCACCGTGCGCGTGAAGTGCGCGCTGCCGTTTGCGGGCGAGACGCTCCTGCTGACACCCGGGAATGGTGCGTGGACGTTTGACGGTGCGACTCTGACGGGCGGCGCGCTGGTGCTGGATCCGGGCGCGCCGGCGTTGTTTACGGGAACGACGACGTTTGATGCGATGAGCGTCACCGGAGATCTTGCGCTTGCCGCTCCCGCAGCGCGGCTCACGATCAAGAACGGATTGGCGCTCAACGGCGTCGCGCGACTGACGGGCGCCGGAAGCCGCATCGTGTTCGATGGCACGCAGACTGTCACCGCCGGCACATTTGAACTTGATGGCACGATGGTGGCACCGGCGCGGCTCGACATCGACGGCCCGTCCGTTCTCACGCTGCATCCGGGCGTGCTGATCGAGGCGAGTCACGGCCGCATCGGCGACGTGGCGACGATCTCCGGCGCGTCGACGCTGCTCAATCAGGGGACGATCCGTGAGGACACCGCCCTCGCGACGCTCGTGATCGCTGGCGAGAACTTCATCAACGAAGGCACGGTCGAAGTGATCGACGGTGCGCTCTCGATCCAGGCAACGAGCAACACGGACAACACAGGATCGATCACGGCGCTCGGCGGAGTGCTGCGCCTGCAGACCGTGCTCGAACTCAGCGATCTTGCAGGCGTGACCATTGCAGGCGGTTCGCTGCAGTGGGCGAGCACGATCAATCTCGCCGGGCAGACGCTGACCTTCGGTGCGGCGACGGGCATCGTCACACTGGACGGCGGGCTGATTCAGGGCGGTACGCTCGTCATCGCAGAAGGCGCGCCGCCGGTCTTTACGGCCGGCGCCACCACCTTTCAAGCGCTCACGGTCAACGGGAATCTGACGCTTAGCGCGGCGAATGCAAGTGTGCGCGTCCTCGGCGGGCTGCAGCTCAACGGTATCGCGACGCTCAGCGGGGCCGGCAGCCGCATCACGTTTGAGAACACGCAGACAGTCACGGGAGGCACGTTTGTGCTGGGCGGCACAGCGGCCGAGCCTGCACGGCTCAACATCGACGGCGTCGCCGACGTGACATTCGCGGCACCGGTGATCGTCGAAGCAAGCCACGGCCGGATCGGCGACGTCGGTGCGGTCGTCGGCACATCGAAGCTCATTCACCTGGGAACGATGCGCATCGACGCGATCGATGGGACGCTGCGCGTCGTTGGCGAAGGCTTCACGAATCAGGGCACGGTCGAGTCAACAGCAGGACTGCTTTCCATCGCGCCGACGCTGAGCTGGTCGAACACCGGACTCATCCGCGCCGTCAACGGTGGTGCGGTCGACTTGAGCGGAGCGATCACGCCGAATCCCGTGAGCGATCCGCCGGTCGCCCCGCTTGGTGACGTGCAGAACGTGTCGGGCACCATTCGACTGAAAGCATCGGTACCGCTCAACGGCATGACACTCGCACTGACTCCGTCGACGGGCGTGTGGACGTTCGATGGCGCGACACTGATCGGCGGAGTGCTCGCCATCGATCCGGCAGCATCACCCGTCTTCACGGCGACGACGTCGACGTTTACAGCGATGACAGTGAACGGCGATCTCCTGCTTGAAGGTGACGCCGCGAGTGTGCGCGTCAAGTCCGGTCTCGCGCTGAACGGCACTGCATGGTGCACTGGACTCAACTGCCGAATGATTTTTGAAGGCGCGCAGACAATCAGCAGCGGATCGTTTCATCTCGACGGCACCGGGGAAGCGCCTGCACGGCTCGCGGTCGACGGAACGTCCGTCGTCACGTTCGGTCCTGCGGTGCTTATGCACGGCGGCCACGGGCGCATCGGGGACGTCGCGATCAGCGGCGGCGTTTCGACGGTCATACTGCAAGGCATCCTGCGTGCTGACACGCCGCGCGCAACACTCACGATTGCCGGCGAGGGCTTCACGAACGGCGGCACCGTCGAAGCGACAGCCGGGACTGTGTCGATCGAGACCACGCAGAACTGGGCGAATACCGGCATGATCGAGGCATCGACCGGCGGACGCATCGATCTGATCGGACCGACGACCCTCGTCGGACTCGGCGATGTGCAGAACGTCTCCGGCACCGTGCGGCTGCGTGGACCGATCGCGCTTGGCAACGGCGTTCTTGCTCTCACGCCTTTGACAGGCGTGTGGACATTCGACGGCGCGAGTGTCGCCGGCGGGACGCTCACCGTCGATCCAGTTGTGGCACCGCTCTTCACCGACAGCACCACGACCTTCGATGCGCTCATCGTCAACGGCGATGTGGCGCTGAACGACCCCAATGCAACGCTGCGCCTGCGCACTGCGCTGACACTGAACGGGACGATCATGGTGACCGGTCCCGGTGCCCGGCTCGTCTTCGATGGCACCCAGACGATGACCGGCGGTACGATCGCGCTGGCGGGAGCATCCGCAGTTCCCGCCCGTGTCGGTCTCGACGCCGGCGGCGCGGTGACGTTCAGCCCGACCACCTTGATCACGAGCAGCGAGGGATCGATCGGCGCTTCGATCTTCACCACGCCTTCAGGCTCGATGATTCTCCAAGGCGTCCTCCGATCAGTTGGCCAAGGAACGACGACGCGCCTGCTTGCCGCGAGCCTCTTCACGAATCAGGGAAGCGTGGAAGCGACGGACGGCGCCGTGACTGTCGTCGAGAACGCTTCGAATTTCAGCAGCGGAACGCTGAATGGCGGCGTGTGGAGCGCCGCCGATGCGACGCTTCGGTTCGGCACACTTCCGGAGGGCGCGGTCGTCACGATCCTGAACGGCGAGTGTGTTCTTGCGGGCAGCGGAACCATCCAGCAGCTCAGCCAGCTTGGAGTGATCGGCACCTCGGGTGTCCTGAAGCTCCTCGAGGGCGCGACGCTCAACGCCACGCCGGCGAGCGGGACGTTTGTCGATGACGGCATGCTGCACATCGCCGGCGACGGCAGCACGCTCGTCGTCAACGGTGGGCTCACCTACAGTGTGACGGCCGCTGCGAGTGTCGCGCTGACCGACGCAAATCAGCAGTTCATCACCGCGTCCGGAGCTGTGTCGCTCGCCGGCACGATCAGCATCACGGAAGCCGGCGGCTACGCGATGGCCAAAGGCGAACAGGTCACCCTCGTCACCGGCGCATCGCTCAGCGGATCGTTCGCATCGGCCGCGTCGTGCGACCTTGGAGAGATCAGCTATACCGCCACCGAGGCGCTCTTCACCATCAATACCGTCTCGGACATCGCCGCCGACTTCAACGGCGACGGCATAGTCGGCGCGTCCGACCTGGCCGAGATGCTCGGCGCCTGGGGCGCGTGCACGAGTTCATGCTGCAGTCCGGACTTGAACGCTGACGGTGAAGTCGGTGCCGCAGACCTGGCGATTCTGCTGGGAAGCTGGGGATGAGCGCAACGTCTCGCCCGCAGGCCCGCCACACCCTCGCGGCGTCATCAGCCTCCGCGCTCCGCCGATGGTCGGCGTGCGATCTCGTCACACACCGTGCAGTCCAGCTCCGCGCCGAGATGTTCGCGCCGCGACGCTTCCTGCAGTACCCACGCCCGAACCTGCCAGGGCGGATCGTGGCGCACGTGCTGGGTGTGACCACACGCGAGGTCGGCGACCCAATGGCCTTCTTCGTCGTGATGAAATCCGGTGATGGGCTGATGCATGTCCACTGCGTGCGATCGGTCGACCTTGGTGCCGGAGCCAGCCCGGCGGTCAGAGGGGGCTCGATGAAGCGGGGATCATCGTCCGTCGCCATCAAATTGGGTAGTTGGGCCGAGCAGATGGGCGCACCCGCAACAACTGCCCTGGAAGCCTGCGTATTCAGCTCCATCGGCGCTGGACGCGCGGCGCCGCAGGGGCAACGGTGCAAGCGCATGCAAGGTATGTTCCGACTGGCGCAACCGACTCTCTCGGAGAGCGATTTCGTTACGATCGCCGCGCGGTCCGACTGACCATCGATTCGCCCCATCCAGATCTTTCCTCCATGACAATGCCATCGAGACCGCCGCGGTCCGCATGCGGACATCGTCCACGCGGGGGCTTTGGCCGCCGCCGCTTCACGGCAAGAACAACTCGGATTCTGCGCGGAACCTTCTCATGAATCGATCGAATCGATGCGTCATGCACCAGTGGTGGCTCGTCTTGTGCACGCTGTTCGTCGTTCTCGGCGCACAGCCCCAAGAGGCGTGCGCCGCGAGCACAAGCGGGACGGTGACACTCGCGCAGGCCTTCGAGTTTGACCTGTTCAAGCCGTACACGCCGCGGCGCTTGTGCATGCAATCGGAAGGACCCGTGATCTGGGCGCACTTCTGGACGGACCTGACCATCGCGCTCGCGTACTTCTCGATCCCGATCGCGCTTCTGCTCTTTGTGCGCCGCCGCAAGGATCTTGCTTTCGATTGGATGTTCGTCTGCTTCGCGGTATTCATTCTGGCGTGCGGTCTCACGCACGTCGTGAACATCATCGCGCTTTGGAGATCGATGTATCAGATCGATGCGGTTGTCAAAGCCGTCACCGCGCTGGCGTCGATCGGTACCGCTATCGCGCTGTGGAAGCTGATTCCCGCCGCGCTGGCGCTGCCGAGTCCAGCGCAGCTGCGCGTCGCAAACGACAAGCTTGCGTCTGAAATCGTGGACCGCAAGCGCGCCGAATCGGAGCTTCGGTCCATGCAGGTCGAACTTGAGCAGCGCGTGCAAAGCCGCACGGAAGGATTGCGAGACTCCGAAGCGCGGCTCGGGGGCATCATCAATTCCGCGATGGATGCGATCATCACGGTAGACGAAGCGCACGACATCACGATGTTCAACCCGGCCGCCGAACGCTTGTTCGACTGCCGCGCCGATGATGCGGTCGGAACGCCGCTCGCTCGCTTCATCCCCGCTGCAATTCGCAACGCGCGCGAGAAAGGACCCGTCACTGCTCGGCGTACCAACGGCGCGGAGTTTCCGGTGGAGGCGACGATCTCACAGATCACGGTGGCGGGAGAGCATCTCTTCACGGCCATCATCCGGGACGTGACCGAGCGTGAGCGCGCGGAGCGAGACCGCGAGCAGCTGTTGACGAGCGAGCGCGCGGCACGGACCGACGCTGAACGGGCGAGTCTCTTGAAAGACGAGTTCCTCACCACGCTCTCGCATGAGTTGCGCACGCCGCTGACCGCGATTCTCGGCTGGGCACAGATTCTTCGTCGTCGACGAACGGTTCCCTCGGCCGCCGTCTCTCCATCGTCGGCTGTCGGCGCTGCTCCGGAGAAGCCGCAGGACTTTGAACTGGGGATCAGCACCATCGAGCGCAACGCCCGACATCAGGCCCAGCTGATCGACGACCTCCTCGACATGAGCGGCATCAGCGCGGGCCGGATCCGCCTTGATGTGCAGCCGACGGACCTCATTTCCGTCATCGATGGGGCGATCGATACCGTGCGGCCCGCGGCCGATGCGAAAGATATCCGCGTCACCAAAGTGCTCGACCCCAAGGCGACGACGGTGACCGGTGATCCGGGGCGCCTGCGGCAGGTCGTCTGGAATCTGCTGACGAACGCTGTGAAATTCACGCCCAAGGGTGGGCAGATCAGTGTCACGTTGCGGCGGGTCAACTCAAGCATTGAGCTTTCCGTGAGCGACTCGGGCATCGGCATCCAGCCGGAGTTTCTGCCCCACGTGTTTGAACGTTTTCGCCAGGCCGACTCGTCGATCAGACGCCGGCACGGCGGTCTCGGCCTCGGCCTGTCAATCGTGCGCAATCTTCTGGAAATGCACGGAAGCACTATCCACGCGGAGAGCGAGGGTGAGGGCCAAGGCACGACCTTCGTCGTGCGTTTCCCGCTGGTGGCGGTGCAGAGCGAGGACCCGTCTTTGGCGCAGCCCACAGCCCGTGCAGATCCGAACGAGCAACCCCGCGTGGGCGGCGAGTCGGAGGGCGGCGCCGGCGTCAGCCTCCAAGGAGTCAAGGTGCTGGTTGTTGATGATGAAGAAGATGCACGCATCTTGGTGCGGCGTGTGCTCGAAGACTGCGGCGCGATCGTGAGCGTCGCGGCGGATGCGGACGAGGGAGTTGAAGCTGTCAACACGCAGCGTCCCGACGTGATCGTCAGCGATATCGGGATGCCGATCGAAGACGGCTACGCGTTCATTCGACGGGTGCGGGCGCTGGGTGCGGAGCGCGGTGGCCAAACGCCCGCAGCGGCGCTGACTGCGTTTGCGCGGTCTGAGGACCGCCGACTCGCACTTCTCGCCGGATTCAAGGCTCACGTTGCGAAGCCGATCGACCCGGAGGAGCTCATCGCCGTCGTCGCGAGTCTCGCCGGCCGGACATGAACGGGCGCGACGTTTCGCTCATCGCACGGCGCACATTGCAGCGAGTCGCTCAGCCACGGCGATTCCTGCAAGCGGCGTCGAGCCGGCCCGCGCGTTTCGCGCCAACCGCGCGAGTTCATTCGGCCGCTCAAGCAAGCGATCGATGCGCCACGCGGCGGACGACGGGTTGGCACACCGGATCGCGCAGCCTGCTTCGAGCAGCGCTGATGCGTTGTGCTCTTCCTGACCCGGCACGGCATGGACGATCGCCATCGGCAAACCGGACGCCCTCGCTTCCGTCGACGTGAGACCGCCGGGCTTTCCGACAAGCACGTCGGCCGCTGCCATCAGTTCATGCATCACGTTCGTGTGGCCGATGACACGCGCGACGACCGGGCTGCGCGCACCATGCAGCGCCAGCTGGCGCTCAAGCACGCACCGCGCGATCTCCGACCGCCCGCTCACGGCCACGAGCGCGCATGGCGTGCGCAGAGCGAGAAGCTGTGCATAGAGCGAGGCCACGGGCCCGACACATGCCCCGCCGGTCGTGAACAAGACGACTGGCCGATCGAGCGGAAGCGAGTGACGGAGGCGCGCCGCGTTCCGCTCGAGCGGCACAGCGAACGCCGGATCGATCGGAATACCGGTGACGTCGACGGCGGCGGGATCAATGCCCGCGAGCTCCAGTGTCCGGGCGCACTCGTCGTTGGCCACGAAGTAGCGATCGCACGGCTTCGCGAGCCACATGCCGTGTGCGTGCATGTCCGTGACGACGGTGACGAGTCGTGCATCGAGCCGGCCGCGACGGCGAAGGCCGGCGAGATATTCAGCAGGAAGAAAGTGCGTCGAGACAATCGTGTCGGGTGCGAACTCCGCGATTAATCGACGAAGGGGTCGGAGATTCGCGTGCGCTGTGGCCCATCGCGTCGCGACGCCGTGAAACGCCCGATCCGAGCGTTCGTACAGCCAACCGAGCAGCGTCGGCGCGCGGGCGAGGAGCCCGAGATACGCACCGCGGTACGCCCCCCGAAACCACGGCGTGGAGTGCTCGAGGACGTCGACGACCTCCATGCTTTCATAGCGCACCGCGCCGCGTCCCGCAAGCTGTCGAATGGAGGCCGCAACGGCCTCCGCGGCGCGCGTGTGCCCGCCGCCGACGCTCGCACTCAGGAAGAGCACCCGACCAAGCGAGGGTGCCGAGCATCCGGTGCTGACGATCGGTTCGTCGATACATCGAATCATCGGCCGACTCTCCGCATGCGGTCAGCGTCCGCGGCGCCATGCAGCGAAGGAAGCGGAAACGGCATCCGAACTTCAGGCCAGTCGTCGCCCGGGTCTGGATCCGCCAGTGTCGCCGCCACCAGACGCGTTGCCGCGTTGAACGCCCGTCCGTCAATGATCTCGAGACGTCCGTCGTCGTGCTCCACGAGCGCCGTGCAGCTCTCGACCCAGTCGCCGCAGTTGTAGTACGCGACAGCGCTGCCGCCGATCGATTGGCGAATGTCGGCCTTATGGATGTGGCCGCAGACCACGCCGTCGAACCCTCCACGGTTGGCTTCCGCCGCAACTTCGTGTTCAAAGTTGCTGATGAAGGTGCAGGCGCTCTTCACCTTCTGCTTGATCGTCTGACTGAGCGAGTGATGTGGCAGACCGGCGAGGCGCCGTGCAGCATTCCAGCCGCGATTGGCGCCGAGCAGCGCGTCGTACGCGATCGCGCCGAGCGCGGACAGCATGCGATGATGCGTCACCACAAGGTCGTACTGGTCGCCGTGCGAGATGAGCAGTGTCCGACCGTCCGCGGTGCGGTGCGCCGCACTCAGCGCGATCTCGATTCCGCCCAGTTCAAATCCCACGTAATGGCGCGCGGCATCGTCGTGATTGCCTGGAATGTAGACCACGCGCGTCCCGCGCGATGAATGCTTCAGAATTCGTGGAACCACAACGTTGTGCGACGACGGCCACCGCCATCGCTGCTTCAGCCGCCACATGTCGACGATGTCGCCGACCAGGTACAGCGTGTCACACGCAATGTGCTTGAGGAAAAAGGCGAGTTCGTCGGCCTGCACCGAACTCGATCCGAGATGCGTGTCGCTGATCCACACTGTTCGAAAGCGCGTCCGGTCCATTGCACGTTCATCGTCAATGCGCGTCAACGCCCCGTGAGCGGGTCGCGTGGAATTGGTGAAGATGCGCCTTCGACGCTCGTCAGCGAACCGACGTCAGTCCACGCAGCCAGTCGCGCAGCTCACCGGGCCCCTTCATCCCGACGAAGCGATCGACTTCCTTGCCCTGGTGGAGCGCGATGATGGTGGGCATCGCCTCGACGCCCAGCCCCTTGGCGATCGAACCCTCTCGGTCGACATCGACGGCGACCGCAATGCCGTTCTCCTTGATCCAGGCAACGACCTCCGGATCAGGCCAGCTGAATTCATTCATTCGCTGGCAGGGCGGGCACCATACCGCGGTCGCCTTGACGATAAACCACTTCCCCTCGTCTTCCGCCGCCTGCTTCGCCTCGGCGTACGGGCGGGTATCGAACACGGATACGCTGCGGAGCGACTTCGTGACGACCCTTGGCGACTGCGGTTGCTCGCTCCCGCCAGACATGTTGTCGCATCCGACCGAGAACACAGCGAGAGCGACGGTCGCCGAGACGACGACGGTGCAACGATAAGAGGCGATCGGGCGGCCTGGCATTGGTGGTCTCCGTGAGATGCCGCCATGCTAACCGATTGCAGTCGCTGACCCTGACGTCCGCGCCTAGCCCGGATTATTCACCGCTGAGTTGAAATCAAAGGCCTTCGTGTGCGTAGAGAGCTTTGAAACAAGTTCTTTCCACGCAGCACGGAGGCCGTT
>JAWXBD010000125.1:0-24733 GCA_034439815.1 Phycisphaerae bacterium | reverse complement strand
GTGACGCACGGTGGCGTACTCCTTCTTGGATAGTTGCAACTTCCCAAGGTACGCCGCCTTTTTCGTTTTGTCGCCACACACAGGATTTGACGGTAGGCCGTTCGCGACTGATGCACGTGAGCGCGAAGAAGTGAAATCGTCGGCGCCCATCAGCCCTTCAAGCCACCGGCCCCGCCTTCCTTCCCGTCTGTCACCCGCCGGTCAATCCTCAGGACACAGGGCTGCCACTGGATAGCAGTCTTGAGGACACTCGGACGGGATGTGCGTTCAAGCAGTCCCAGGTGAAATAGCCGCCGCGGCCAAAAACCATGGTCTGTTGCGCGTTGCACTCCTACACGATGACCCGATAGATCCAGCATTCCCCGAGAGACGGTACACACGCGGCGGAGGTCCCGGCGGAGGTTAGAAACCGCCTTTTGACCCCCGAGCATACTCAATGGCAGCATCTCCTCTAGGTCCAGAGGCTCCAGACCGAACTGGGGCGCCACGAGGTTGTACGCCTCATCACCAGGCACGCCGTTCTGCATGAGCTTGATGATCGCGAGATCCATCGGCTCTCCTTCGATCACCCATTCCATGCCGTTCTTGAGCACCGGCCCAGACTCCTGCTCGGGCACGGGCACCGTCGCCGGCTCGGGCACTGGTGCCGGCGATGATGTTGTCCACGTGGCGCAGAGCATCGCACAGGCCAGCACAGCAATCGCAGCACATTCTGACGTACGCATTCAGTTCTCCTTGACGAAGAAGCCAGCACACCGCGAACACCCAGTCTGCAATAGAACTGCGTCACAATGTCAAAGAATCCGCCCGATTCCCGCCGGGCGACCGCCATTGGATCGCCGGCCACGAAGAGTCAGCTGGGGCAACATGCGCGATTGACCGACTTGCCGTGATCGCTAGAGCGTTCGAGGTGCGCCGACTGCGCTGCGGCAAAGTCGCGACTCCGTGACTCTTGCGCCGTTGCGAACTGCCCTTGGAACTCCGACGAGATTAGGGTGGTGCGATCGAGCATCTCAATGCGCGCGGAAAGCGCCGCGTTTCCTTCGGTCCCTCTGGCGCGCGGGATCGGCTCTCCCCGAGCGCCGTCATCCGCGAGCACGGACGTCGGCGTCCTTCCAACGTTGTCAAAATAGTCTTTGACAGTCTGCGCCCCGCGTCAGCGGCATGGAGTGAACGTATCCCTCACTCAGATGCGCACCGCCCCGCTGTCCCGGGCGTTGCCCGCGCGTCACCTCACGCGACCAAAGCCACCGAACGGAATCGAACCGTCAACCTCCAGATTACAAATCAGGTGCTCTGCCAATTGAGCTACGGTGGCGTCTGGCTGCTGGTGCCAGGGCGGACATGGTAACGCGGTGCCTGATCTCGCGTCGCGCTTCCCAAAAACCGCTGTAAATCGGCTGCTGCCGCGCATTCCCCTACCATGGCCTCAATGCGCTCTCGCTACGACGTGCTCGTCATTGGCGGCGGCCATGCCGGTACCGAAGCGGCGTGGGCGGCGGCGCACGCGCTTGGCGATGGCGGGACGGTCGCGCTGATCACGATGGATCCTTCGCGCATCGGAACGATGTCGTGCAACCCCGCGATCGGCGGTCTCGCGAAGGGTCAGATGGTGCGCGAGATCGACGCGCTCGGCGGCATCATGGGGCTCGCGACGGATGCGACGGGCATTCAGTTCCGCATGCTGAACACGAGTAAAGGCGCCGCAGTCCGCGGGCCGCGCGCCCAATGCGATAAGGATCGTTTCGCGTGTCAGGTGCAGCGGCTCATCGCGAGCGAACCGCGCATTGAGGTGATCGCGGGAACCGTCGCCGATCTTCTCGTCGAGGAAGGCCGATGCATCGGCGCCGTCCTCCCGATCGGCGCCGGCCAGGTGTTCGCGGACCGCGCAGCGCTCGCCGCGGATCTTCGCGCGCCCGGCGCACCGGTTCCGCCGTTTGCTTCGCTCAGTCCTACGCCTTCGCGCGAACCGGTGACCGTCCATAGCAGCGCCGTCATTCTGACGACCGGTACGTTCATGCGCGCGCTCATGCACACCGGCGAAGCGAAGTCAGAAGGCGGCCGCGTCGGGGAAGGCAGCGCCGTCGGCATCAGCGCGACCCTGAAGAAGCTGGGATTCGAGATCGGACGCCTGAAAACCGGCACGCCGCCGCGACTCGATCGGACGACGCTCGATCTCGACCTGCTGCCCGCGCAGGCCGGGGACGATCCGCCGATCCCCTTCTCCGATGTCAACGATCTCGAGGTCTTTCCCCATTTACCGCAGATCCTCTGCTGGGAAACCAAGACGAACGCCGCCACGCACCAGCTGATCCGCGCCAATCTGCACCGCGCGCCCATGTACGCAGGCCAGATCGACGCGGAATGCGGCCCCCGCTACTGCCCGTCGATCGAAGACAAAGTCGTGCGCTTCGCCGGGCGCGATGAACATCACGTGTTCCTCGAACCGGAAACGCTGCACACGAACGACATCTACTGCAACGGGATCTCAACATCGCTGCCAAGCGATATTCAGGACGAGATCGTTCGCGCGCTTCCCGGCTGTGCCAACGCCCGCATCATTCGCTACGGATACGCGGTCGAGTACGACATGGTCTGGCCGCATCAGATCGACGCGACGTGCGAGACCAAGCGCGTGCAGGCGCTCTATCTTGCAGGCCAGATCAACGGCACGAGCGGCTATGAAGAAGCAGGCGCGCAAGGCCTGATCGCCGGCCTCAACGCCGCGCTGCGGGCTCGTGATCGCGAACCCGTGCGCCTCGGCCGCGATCAGGCGTACATCGGCGTGCTGATGGATGATCTCGTCACGCGCACGCCGCGCGAGCCGTATCGCATGTTCACGAGCCGCGCCGAACATCGACTGCTGCTTCGATCCGACAACGCCGACGAACGCCTCACGCCGCTCGGTGAGTCGCTCGGGCTTGTCGGCGCGAAGCGCGGGCTCGCATTCCGCGCCCGCATGGATGCGATGCATGCCATTCGGCGCGAACTCGAGACGACACGTGTCGACGGCAAGCTGCTCAGCGAGATCGCGCGGCGCCCCGAGATCAGCGCGGCGGACATCGCCGCACGATTGCAGATTGCTCATCCGCTGCCGCTCGTCGATCGAGTCGTGACGGACATCCGTTACGCCGGCTACGTCGCGCGGCAGCGCGTCGAGATTTCCCGGCAGCGTGATGCGGAACTGATGACCATTCCGAACGATCTCGATCTGCGGGCAATCCACGGCCTGCGCAATGAAGCGATCGAGACGCTCGGGCGCTTCCGCCCGACGACGATGGGTCAGGCGGGACGACTCGCGGGAATGACTCCGGGCGACATCACGCTGCTTGCGCTCGCGGTTCGCCGCCACCGCGCCACCCGCTGACGGTACTGTTCGCAGTCTTCACCGCTGCCCCGTTGCTCTGCTTCTCAAAAGGCACTCCGTGTACCGCTCGATCGCCGCGTCCCCCAAATCGTCCCGTTCAGCCGTTTCCATCCACTGCATCGCATCCGATGACCTCGAGCGCCTTCGCAAGCGCTTCAGCGGCGCGCCCGGTTTTCTCGCGGACAACGGCGAAGTGCGGATCATCGATGCGCACACGATGCTCCTCGGCCTGGGCAAACGGGCCGAGGTGAAGGACAGCTCCATGCGCATCGCAGGCGCGAAGCTCTTGCGGGCGCTTGACCGGGCCAAGACGGCGATCGCCCGCCTCGACTCCGGCGACGCGCTGCCGAAGGATGGCGACCGCCTGGCGCTTGGCCGCGCACTCGGCGAAGGCATCGGCATCGCGAACTGGCGCGTGACTGCGTTCGATGGCACTGCCGCCACGCGCAAGCGCGCGGACGGCACGCTGTCGATCGAGGCGAGCGATCGCGATCTGCACAGCGGCATCGTGACGGGCCTGGCACTGAGCACGAGCGTCAACTTCGCGCGCGAGATTGCGGCGACACCGCCGAATGTGTGCACTCCGGCGTGGATCAGCCAGCAGGCGAAGAAGCTGGCGCAGACTCACAAGCTCACGTGTCGCGTGATTTCGTTCGCAGAGGCGAAACGCCTCGGCATGGGCGGCATCGTCAGCGTCGGCATGGGCTCGGAAGCGAAGCCCTGTCTCGTGGTGCTCGATTGGAAGCCGAGCGTAAAGTCGCGCGCTCCAGCGAAGAAACCCGCACGCGGCGCTGCACCAACACACATCTGCATCGTCGGGAAAACCGTGACGTACGACACGGGCGGTTACTCGATCAAAGTCAACAACGGCATGAAGGGCATGAAGTACGACAAGTGCGGCGGGACGGCCGTGCTCGGTGCCATGCACGCCATCGCCGCTGCCAAGGTGCCCGTGCGCGTGACGGCGCTGCTGCCTGCGGCCGAGAACATGGTGTCCGGTGATTCATACCGTCCCGACGACATCATCACGCTCTATAACGGCGTGACTGTTGAAGTCACAAACACGGACGCCGAGGGTCGGCTGGTGCTCGCGGACGCACTCGCATGGGCATGCAAGACGCTGAAGCCGACACACATCGTTGACATCGCGACGCTGACAGGCGGCGTGGTGACGGCGCTGGGCAGCTGGTGCGCCGGTCTCATGTGCACCAACGATGATCTGCGCGGACGCGTCGAGCGCGCCGGCACCGCCAGCGGCGATCGCGTGTGGCATCTGCCGCTGTGGAACGATCATCGCGAGCACATGCGGAGCCCGCACGCTGACATCATCAACTCGAATCCGAGCCGCCTCGGTCATCCGCTGCAGGGTGGCGCGTTTCTGTCGTTCTTTGTCGACGAAACGATTCCGTGGGCCCACGTCGACATCGCCGGTGTCGCGAACGTGGACGGCGCGAATGATCTGTGCAGCGTGGCCGGTCCGACAGGCTTTGGCGTGCGGCTGCTGTATGACCTAGTGCGCGGCTTCAGCGCCTGAGTTCCGTCACTGCTTCAGCTAGTTTCGTCACTGTTTCACGGCGGACGGATCCTCGCCGCGTTCGATCGCGGCAATCTTGTTGAGTCGGCGCTGGTGGCGGCCGCCTTCGAACTGCGTCTTCGTCCACACATCAACGACGCGCTTCGCGAGCGTCTGTCCGATGAGATCCGCCGAGAGGCACAGGACATTCGCGTCGTTGTGAGTGCGGCTCAACTGCGCGGCCAGTTCGTCCTGCGCCATCGCTGCCCGGATTCCCGGGAGCTTGTTGGCCGCGATGCACATGCCGATGCCCGTCCCGCAGATCAGAATGCCGCGATCGACTTGGCGCTCGCCAACGGCCTTGGCCACGAGCCACGCGATGTCCGGGTAGTCCGTTGCGGGGCCGCTGCATTCGCCGAGGACTTCGACCTCGTGCCCCTCGGCGCGAAGATGGTTCACAAGCGAGGTCGCGACGATGAGGCCGCGATGGTCGCTGCCGAGAGCGATCTTCATGACGTCAGCATCTCTCGCAGGCGTTGGGGAATCAGTTCAAGAAGACGCTTGCCGACAGCGTCATACACATCCTGGTCATGCCCCATCGGATCGGCGATGTCACCGTTTGGATCGAGCGTTTGGACTTTGTCCGCCTGCGAGCCGACTTCACCGACCAGCGCTTTCGCACCGCCGACGTGACTGCGCGTCATGCCCAGTACGAGGTCGGCCTTCTGCACCATCGCCGCCGTGAGCGGTTTGGAGTGGCCATCAGCGTCGGCTCCCAGTCGCTGCAACACCTTACGCGTCTCCTCGCTTGGAGGCCAGCCATCAGCCGCTGAGGTTCCCGCCGAAGCGAAGAAGAGGTCCTCGGGAAGCTTCCCTTGCCGCTGCAGATGCCGCGCAATCGCCTCCGCCATTGGGGAGCGGCAGGTGTTGCCCGTGCAGACAAAGAGGACAGTTCGCATTCGAGAGCGGGGATCGTACACGGGCAGGCGGATCGCGCGGGAAATCTCGATTCGTCGTCAATTCTGCGTCTTCACGCTGCGCTCCTCTGTGACTCCTTGTTCCTCCGCGTTAGGCTGGGGCTCCGGCGTCAACGAAAGTGGATGACGCCCCAGGAGCTTTACGACGTGGAATTCGTCGGCTTGCAGGAACAATGGCGTCCGATCTGGCGTGACCTCAAAGCTCGCGGCGTAATGGAGTCACAGCCGGACCAGCCCACAACGGAATGGATGCTGGATCCGACGAAGCACGCGGCGACGCTGATCATCGGCCCCGCGAGTTCGAGCTCGACCCACGCGACCCAGCCGCTCCAGTCGAAAGCGAAACCCGCACACGCGAGCGCGGGCAGCTGCACGGCCCCCGAGATCATGCATCTGGACGTTCCACTTGAGCGCGTCGCAGCGACGCTCGAAGTGGTGCTGCACAATTTGCATCTGGCGCCGCTGTATCTCGTGCCCTTCGGTCGGTGGCGCAATGTATTTGACGTGGTGAGTTTCGCGCTCGCCGAGAACGAGCACTGGCAGGAGATCGACGCACAGGCGGCCGTCGAGCTCAACACGCGCGACGCGCTGCAGTGCGAACCCGGCGATCTGCATCTCCTGCGGGACATCGTGCGCGTCCTTCTCGCTGACGGCGATGCAGGCGACGTGGGCGCGGAGCAAGGCATCTCCATCATCGCCCAGGGACAGGCACTCGTAGCGCGCGTGCGACCGAAGCGACCGGTCGAGGTGCACATCGGCAATGCCCGCGTCGCCGCCCAGGCGCATGATGCGGCAATGCACTTCGCAGGGCGGACCGCATCATGAATTCCAACAACGATCCCGCACGTGAACCCAACTCCGACGGGCCCAACTCCGATGGTCTCAGTCAGAATGATCGGACCGTGATTGCCGGCATGTTTGAGCACGAGTGGGAGGCGTCACTCATGCGCGAAACGCTGCTCGCTGCGGGCATTCCGTGCACGGTGGCCGGCGGTCTGACGGGCAGCTTTCGCGCCGAAGCCCCAGGGCGTGTGAAGCTGCTCGTGCGCGAGCATGATCTGGAGCGGGCGAAACTGGCGCTCGAGGCGCGGCGCGATGAAGTCTCGCGCATCGACTGGAACGACGTTGATGTCGATGCGGGCGAAACTGGTGATAGGTGAGTGGCGATCGGTGAGGCAACTCAGCCGGCATGCAGCTGGCCGCCGTTTCGCGCATGCTGATCGTCCTTCGCGTCTGCTGACGCCGCTTCGCGCGGTGTGTCAAGCGGCATATCCGGGTCGCGTTGCCAGATGGCACCGGTCGCATCAAAGACGCGCTGGCAACGCACGCATTCTTTGAGTGGCTCGCCGGCCATGGTGTAGCGCTCGAGTCCCTCGTCACACGCTGGGCAACGATCGCGTCGCAGCCCGCGCTTCGCCGCCGTTCGTTCAACAAAGCGCAGCACACGTGCGAACGCCACGGCCAGCACGAGGAGCGGAATGGACACCATCAACAGGATGATGGGGACGATCGGATAGAGGACGGTGAATGCCAGCGCCACGAAGAAGGCGCCGACGAAAAACGCGAAGGCCAGGAACGGGAACAGTTCGGCGATCGCCCTCGCGAAGCGGTAGATCATGGCCGGATCGTAGAGCGGGCGTCGGGGATCGGGTTGCTCTTCCGATCGGGCTCTCGGGCGTTTCACGTGATCCGGTGGCCTCGCGGTACACTCCGCTTGTACCCCGCCGCCGGTGCGCGGGGCTACCGGTTGGGATTGGGCCTCCTGCGGGCCCAATTGCATGGGATAACCGTCGTCTCCGTGGCGGGCCCGGGCCTGCCTTGCCCGCTCCTCATCAGATCCCCTTTTGATCATCGAGACTCATATGAAGCTCGTTTGCGACCGCTCCGCCTTGCTCGATGCCTTAGCCCTCGCCGGTGGCGTCGTGGTCTCTCGGACCCCATCGCCGGCCCTCTTGTGCTTCAAGTTTGTCGCGGCGGACGGCATCCTCACCATCAGCGCCACCGACACCGAAGTCGGTCTCAGTGTGCCGGTCGCGAGCGTTTCCGTCACCGACGAAGGCGAAGCACTGATCCCCGCGGACAAACTGAACCAGATCGTCCGCGCCAGCGAGGACTCAACGCTGTCGATCCAGGTGAGCAACAAGATCGCGGTGATCAAGGGGCACGATTCAACCTTCAAGGTGTTCGGGTCCGATCCGAAAGATTTTCCCGGCGTGCAGCCGTTTCCCGCAAGCCGCATCGATTTCGAAACGACTGCAGGGACACTCGCGCGGCTCATTCACCGCACGCTGTTTGCGACGGCTGTCGACAACAGCCGCTACGCGATCAACGGCGTCCTGATGGAACGCAAAGGCAAGCGACTCCGCATGGTCGCAACGGATGGACGTCGGCTTGCGATGGCCAAGGGCGAGTGTTCGCGGGCCGTCGAGAAGGATTGCCAGTGCATCGTGCCGACCAAGGCGCTGAACGTGCTGGGCAAGCTGCTCTCCGATCCCGACGAAGCAGTCGCGGTCGCGATCGACGAGAGCATGATCATCTTCCGGGTGGGCGACGGAGCGGACGCGGCGGTCCTCTCATCGCGACTCGTCGAGGGATCGTTCCCGCCGTTTGAAGATGTGATTCCGAAGGAACAGGACAAGCGCGTGACGTTCGATGCGGGCGAGCTCACGAGTGCGGTGCGCCGTGCGGCGCTCTTGACGAATGAGGAGTCAAAAGGCGTGCGCCTCGCTTTCGACGGCAAGCAGCTGCTGCTGTCGAGTCGCGCCCCTGAACTCGGCGAAGCGGAGATTACGGTCGCGCTTGAGAAGTATGAAGGCGAAGCGATCGAGATCGGCTTCAACCCGCAGTTCATCACCGATGTTCTCAAAGTGATCGACAGCGAGCAGGTGATCATCGAGCTGAAGGCGCCGAACAAGCCCGGCGTGATCAAGGTCGGCAACGACTTTACGTACGTGGTGATGCCGGTGAGTCTTGGATGAGCGAGTCGCAAAATGCCAACGACAACGGCCGCAGGCGAACCTGCGGCCGTTGTCTTTTCACCGGGCGAGCCTCTCAGCTCGTCTGGTCAACCATCACTGATGGTTACGACTTCTTCGCGTACTTGACACCACAGCCGTAGGGCTTGGTCTCGGTGGGGGCAACCGTCTCGTTCCCGGCGATCTGCTGGACGGCGGTGGTGACGTAATTCGTCTTGCCCTTGCCGCTGCCGTCAGCGCTGTCGTCGATCGCGCCCTGGTAACGGAGCACGCCCTTGCCATCGATCACAAAGATGTGCGGCGTGGTCTTCGCGCCGTACAGCTGGCCGACCGCGCCGTCATTGTCGAGCAGAGCGGGCGCCGTCATCTTGTGCTCCTTGAGATACGCGGCGGTACCTTCAAGGCTCGATGGACGAGCAGCGCTCGAGTTGATCATGACGAACACGACGTCCTTCGAGGCTTCCGTCGCGCCCTTCATACCTTCGGTCACCGTGCCGTCCTTCATGACGCGCTGGCACACCGGACACTCCGGATTGACCCACTGAAGGACGACGATCTTGCCGGCCGCGTCGCTCAGGCTCCAGTCCTTGCCGTCGGTGGTCTTGAGCGTGAACGCCGGAGCAGCCTTGCCGACCTGTGCGGCGGCCATCTTCTTGTCGGACTTGCCGGTCTTGTCGGACTTGTCGCCATGCTTTTCGCCATCGACATGCTTGTGGCCGTCCTTCGCGTGATCCTTGTGCTTGTCATCGGCGGCGATGGCAGCGAAGGCGAACGACGAGGCGAGGCCAGCGGCGAAAATGAAAGCGAGCGATTTTGAACTGTTCTTCATAAGGGGAATCTCCAAGCGAGGATGTCAAACGTTGGACCGTCTGACGCACACGGGCAAGCGAATCGTCGCGGCACGTGCCGCAACGCAACAAAGCAAAAGTCAGTGAGGCGCGACGGGGCGCGGCGCGGAAGGATTGGGCGGATTGAGCGGCAGCGCGATCTCGGCCGAGTTGGTGTCCTCGCCCAGCGCGGTGCCGTCACGCGGCGTCGAGATTGTGACCAGTCCCGCCGCGCGGAGCGGCATGCCGAGACTGTTTTCTGGGCGCACCATCAACGGAATTCGGAGTTCGAATCGACCGGCTGACGCTTGCACGGGCGCCGGGAGCGAAGCGCCATAGCCAACGCCAGGTGTTATTTCAGGGAGAAAGCGCACGGTCGAGCCGGTGATTGCTGGTCCTGTGATGACAAGAGCGTGCGCTCCCTCTCCCCCCTCCAGCCGACATTCGATCTTCAGGTCATTGGCTGCCATCGGCATTATGGCTCGCAACGCTGCGATTTCCGGGGCCACCTCGATCGGGGTCTCAACAGCTGGGAGCGTCATTGCCACGGTTCTCTTACCGAGAAGGCAACGGTCGGTGCAGACCATCCACGAAAGTGCTGCGGTCAGTGTCAGTGGCGAGTTCACTCCGTCCAAGGATTCCGGCGGAGTGATGGTCAAAAAGCAGGCAATGTCGCCTTCGTAGCCAATCGCGACTTCACCGTGCGATTCCATGACCTTCGGTGTGGGGAATTCGAGCGGGCCGGCGGTAAATCCCGGGGGAAGCTCCAGTCGAATCGACGGCGGCCCGCCCGAGTCGCCCGGGTTCTTCCAGTACAGATGCCAAGGTCGCTGCACTCGGAATACCACCGCGATGCGGAACGGCTTTCCAGCCTCGAGCAGCGCTGTGGCAGGCAGAAGCTCAGTTCTCACGAGTGATTCGCCGGTCACTTCAGCGGCCGCCGATCCAAAGGATCCGAAGCCGGGGCCTGTCCCGGCTGGAGGCTGCTGTCCCCAAGCGCTGCAGGTGATCGCGCCGACAAGCGCCAGCTTCCCGGTGCACAGGGCGAACGACGAGCGGACCGGGTAGGGATTCGAAGGGACTGGCATCGTTGTGCGGGTTCCGCGGATTTCCGGCATGATGCGGTCGTTCGAGACGAGGCACGGCTCGCTGAGCCTGTGCCCCGAACTCCCGCGTCGAAGAGGATCCGGGAGAACGCCCGCTGACACGGAGGTTTCTGATGGCATTCCCGCCGAATTTTGCGACAGCCTGCTTTTCCAATGTCCTTGGGTCCAAGTTCCATGGGCTGATCAATCGATCGTTCGTCGCGAGCGTCCTGATCGGCGCTGCATGCGTCGGTGGCTGCACCACGAACGTCGTTGATCCACACGTGATGTGGGCCGAGACCACCAGCGACGCACTCGATCTCATGTCGAAACCGCGGGGGACGTTCGGCCTCAGCGGGCCGCCAAACTCCGCGTGGGTAGATCCGCGCACCGAATCCGCATTCGAAGCGGGACACATTCCCGGCGCGATAAACCTGCCCTTCGAACGACTCGAAGCCGAACACGTCGTTGCGTTCAAAGGCATCGACGTGATCGTGATTTACGACGTCGATTACGACAGTGCCGTGCAGATGGCTTACGCGAAGCGACTAATCGCACTGGGCTACAAGGCGGAGAACGTCGTCTGTCTGCGCGGGGGCTTGAAGGCCTGGAAGCGCGACGGCAACGCCATAGCCACCGGCAAAGGCGCCGACGCTACGACGGCAGCGCGATAACTGTCACGAAAGTGCCGAGACGCCCGAGATGATCTCCGTCAGTTCGGTCGTGATCTTGGCCTGGCGGGCGCGGTTGAAATTGCGCTTGAGCAGGCGGACAAGCGATGTAGCGTTGTCCGTCGCCGCCTTCATCGCGACTCGGCGCATCGCCTGTTCACTGACAGCGGAGTCGAGGAACGACTGGAAGAGCTGAATCCTGACGGCGCGGGGGAGAAGATCGGTGAGGATCTTCTCGGCGCTCGGACTGAATTCCATCGGGGAGCCCGCCTTCGCGACGCTCCCGGCTGCCGCAGCGGGTTTGACGATCGGCAGGACCTGCGCCGCTTCGGGAACCTGCTTCGCGGCCCTGACGAATCGCATGTAGACGACGTGCAGCGCGTCGGAGCGACCGTTGATGAAATCATCCATCACTTCGTCGGCGAGACGTCCCGCGTCCTCGAACGTCGGCTTGTCCCCGAACGAAAACGTGCGGGCCGCCGGGATCTTCGCAAACTTGAAGAACGCCACGCCCTTCTTGCCTGCGACGAGAAGCTGCAGCTTCTTGCCCGACGTGGTGATCTCGCGGCAGAGCTTCTCCGCCTTCCGCAGCACCTGACCGTTGAACGCGCCGCACAGTCCGCGGTCGGACGTGATGACCACGACAGTCACGACACCGGACGGTGTGGACGGTCCTTCCAGCAACGGATGGCTCACGTCGCCAGCGGCGGAGGAGACCTCTTCGACGAGTCGACGCAGCGTGTCGGTGTACGCGCGCGAAGCGCGCGCACGCTGGAGCGCCGCGTTGAACTTCGCGGTCGCGATCATCTGCATCGTCTTCGTGATGCGTTGGATGGTGCGTACTGCAACCATCCGCTTTTTGAGCTCGCGGATCTGCGCCATAGGGGCGGAGAGAATAGCACAAGCCGGGCAACGCAGGAGGCCAGTTCTGAGCCGGCTGACCGTAGGATTGCCCCTTGTGGATCCCGTCGCCCGCATTCTGGATGCCAACGCCAACCGCGCCGCCGAGGCGATCCGGACCTTGGAAGACCTCAGCCGGTTCGCGCTGAATGACCCCCGTCTCGCGGCGGACCTCAAGCAGCTGCGCCACGAGTTGACCAGCGCGCTCCAATCGCTTCCGCAGGGCTGGCTCGTGGCAAACCGCGACGTGACCGGCGATGTCGGGACGACGATCTCGACCGAGACCGAGTACGCCCGCTGCACGCTGAGCGACGTGGCCGCAGCGGCCGGCTCACGGCTGGCTGAGGCGCTTCGATCGATCGAAGAGATGGCCAAGACGATCGACCCGGCGCTGGCGCGCGGGATCGAGGCCTTGCGCTACCGGAGTTACTCGGTGGCAGCGGACGTGATCCGTCGCACCCCCGGGCGACGTTCGGACGTACCTGCCGCTTGGCGGGTGTGCGTCCTCGTGACCGAGTCGCTGTGCAAGCGACCGTGGCGTGATGTGGTCCGCGCTGCGCTCGACGGCGGCGCTGATGCGATCCAGGTGCGCGAAAAAGACTGCGATGCGGCGCCCCTCGTGGAGCGCGTCGCGTGGGTGCTGCAGGAAGCGCGGCCACGACGGGTTCAGGTCATCGTGAACGACCGCGTTGACGTGGCACTCGCGTGCAATGCGGACGGTGTCCATGTTGGCCAGACCGATCTCGATCCACGCGCGATCCAGGCGATCGCCGGGCGCCGGCTGCTCATCGGCATGAGCACGCACAATGCTGACGAGGCGGAACGCGCGGTGCAGGCAGGCGTCGACTATTGCGGAGTCGGCGCGATGTTTCACACCGACGTGAAACCGACGGCTGCAGCCTCAGGTGTCGCCTGGCTGCGCGAGTACGTCCGTCGATTCGGCCACATCCCGCATCTGGCGATCGGCGGCGTCAGCGTCGAGAACATTGCGGCGCTCGTCGATGCCGGATGCCGTGGCGTCGCTGTATCCAGCTGTGTCTGCGGCGCGGATTATCCGGATCGCGTCGTCGCGGCCCTGCGCTGCGCGTTTGATCAGGCTTCGGTCGGAGCGCCTGCATGAGCAATTCTGCGGGCGCGCCGCGCGCCGTCGAGTTCCTCTTTCTCGGCACCGGAACGAGCTCGGGCGTTCCCGTGATCGGCTGCTCATGTGCGGTGTGCACATCCACCGATCCACGGGATCGGCGGCTGCGGTGCGGCGCCGCATTGCGCTACACCGATCATTCCGGTGCACCGCGCGTCATTCTGATCGATACGCCGCCTGATCATCGCGAGCAGAGTCTTCGCCATCGGTTCGATCGCTGTGATGCAATCGTCTACACCCACAATCACGTCGATCACACATTCGGCCTCGACGACGTGCGCCGCTACAACGCGATGATGCGCCAGCCGATCGACACGTGGGGGGATGAGCACACGCTCGAGCACCTGAAGCGCGTCTACGCGCACATCTTTGACCGGCACAAAAATGTTAATGACTCGTTTGTCGCCGATCTCATCCCGCGGCTCGTTCCGACCGAGGGGCACTTCGTGGTGCACGGCTTGCGATTCACTCCCCTGCCGTTGTTGCACGGGCGGCTGCCGGTGCTGGGATATCGCGTCGAAGCGGTCGACGCGTCCGGAGCAATCGCACTCGAGCAGCCAGGTCCGCTCCCGCTTGGCTACTGCACTGATGTCAACGCGATCCCTCCCGCGACATGGCGGAAGTTGCAAGGTCTGCGAACGCTCGTCCTCGACATGCTCCGCTATCGCGCCCATCCGACCCATTTCACCGTCGACGAGGCGATCGACACCGCGGAGCGCATCGGAGCATCGAGCACATACTTCATTCACATGACCCACGACATCCGCCATGCGGAACTCGACCCACTGCTTCCGAAGTCCATGGCACTCGCCTTCGACGGGCTCGCATTGAAGTAGGATCCGCATTGCCTTCTGTCCGCGACGCGCTCGCGCGCGGTCGAGCGCTCCACAAGGATCTCCAAGAGGATCTCCAATGCCATTCACACTTCCCGATCTCCCGTACGCCGAAAATGCACTTGAACCGCACATCGATGCCAAGACGATGAACATTCATCGCACGAAGCATCATCAGGCGTACGTCACGAACTTGAACAAGGCGCTCGAAGGGCACGCGGAGTGGGCGAACCGATCAATTGACGATGTCTGCGCGAACATCGCCAAGGTGCCGGAAGCCGCGCGCACCGCCGTGCGCAACAACGGAGGCGGGCACTTCAATCACTCCATGTTCTGGCACCTGATGGTGCCCTCGGGCACAGGCGGCGTTCCGAATCCGACGCTGGCCGCTGCCATCACCAAAGCGTTCGGATCGCTCGATGAAATGAAGGCGAAGTTCGCCGCCGCCGCCGCCGGACGCTTCGGATCGGGATGGGCGTGGGTCATCAAGAGTGCCGACGGAAGTCTCGCCGTCACGAGCACCGCGAACCAGGACAATCCGCTGATGCAGGGCGTCGTTGAGGTCGCCGGCACACCGATCCTGGGACTCGACGTGTGGGAACACGCGTACTACTTGAATTATCAGAATCGCCGGCCCGACTATGTGACCGCGTTCTGGAACGTCGTCAACTGGAATGAAGTGAATCGCCGCTTCGGTGCGTAACTCATCGGGGTAATACAAAAATGACACGAGGCGCGGCATGCACCGCGCCTCGTGTCATTTTCCTTGGCGCATGTCTTACGCGCTCTTCTTCAATCCGGCGACGAGCGTCTCCCACGCACCGCGCTCCGCCTCGACAGTCGTCTCCGGACCGATGAGTCGAAGGAAGACGCTGTGTCCTGGGGCGCGCACGATCGCCGCGAGCTGCTTGGTTCCTGGCTTGGGACCACTCGCGCCCATGCCGGAGTAGGCCCCCGTCAGTTCGACGAGGATCACTTTCATACCGTCGATTTCCTGCTCGCTCCGAATGGGCGTGGCAGCGGTGCCGTCCGGCATCCGGAACTGTCCGGCCCAGCGATCGATGTTGCCGTCGATAGGGCCGCCGTCTGATCCGTCAAACACACTCACGACGAGCTCCGCGGCGGTGGTCGAATCGCCGTCGCCAGGGACTGAATACTGCAGCGTGCGGAACTGCATGGTGGGCGCCTGCCACGTCCACGTCGTCGGCTTCGGCGCGATGATCCCCGCAACTTCGATCTTGGAGGGATCACTTTCGGCGGTGGAAACCGCGCTTGGCATCGTCGCAGCGGTTGGCGAGATCGGCGGCGCTGCCGTGGACACAGTTGGCGTCGTACCACTCGATGACGGCGGCGCCGGCGGAGCGGGCGCCTTCGTAGTAACTGGCACCGGCGGCTTGGGCTTCGGCGTGTCGCCGCAACTCATCAGGCCAACGGTTGCCGCGATCAACACGAATCCAGTCGCCACGCGTGATTGCACTGCACACTTCATATGAGCTCTCCTTCAAGTCTTCGTACGATACACATCCTCCATGCCGCATGCCGTCTCGCCTCCGATCGGCTCGCTCAACTTCTACAACGCGCGCGTCTACACGATGGATGCCGCCAGCCCGCGCGCCAATGCGATCACGCTCCATGAGGGACGCATCGAATCGGTGGGGCGGGCCGGAGCGCAGCGATCGATCGATCTGCGCGGCGCGACGGTCCTGCCGGGATTGATCGACAGTCATCTGCATCTGGAACTCGGCGGCCAGTCGCTGCTCCGCCTCGAACTCTCGGCCGCGCGCAACCGCTCCGATTTTGAGCGGCTCGTGGCCGAGCGGCATGCATCGCTCGCACCCGGCACATGGCTGATCGGTGGCGGCTGGAACGAAGATGCGTATCCAGGTCCTGAGCTGCCCGACGCATCGTGGCTTCGCGCCGCCGGAACGCGTCCGGCCGTCTGCTGGCGCATGGACCAGCACGCCTGCGTGGTCAACGAGGCTGTGCTTGCACTGCTGCGCGCGAGCAATGATCTGCGTCAGGATCCGCCCGGCGGGCGCATCGTGCGCGACGCGCACGGCACGCCGACCGGACTGCTGCAGGAAGCCGCTGCGTGGCAGCTGGTTCAGCCGCTTGTGCCGTCGCCCCCGAACGACGACCGGAAGCGCGCTGTGCTGGCCGCGCACGCGCATCTCGCGTCGTATGGCATCACGAGCGCCGGCTCGATGGAGTATGAGCGGATCGTGCGCGACGCGATTGCGCCGCAGCGCGACGCGTTCAGCGTGCGCATGCGGATCACGCTGCTTGATCGCGCGTGGCCGCTCGACTGCTCGTTCGCCACGTCGTTTGCGCATGACGATCGACTCGCGATCATCGGCATGAAGGCGTTCATCGACGGCACGCTCGGTTCGCGGACGGCGCGCATGCTCGATGACTATGCGGACGCCGAAGGCAATCGCGGTCTTTTCGTGGAACTCGCCGAGCGCGGTCTGCTGCGCGAGTGGATCGCGTGCGTGCGCGATGCCGGGCTGTCACCGTCCATGCATGCGATCGGTGATGAAGCGGCGCGCGCGGCACTTGATGCACTTGATGAACCTGATGCACTTGATGCACTTGATTCCACCGCCCGCATCGAGCACGCCCAGACGATTCATCCCGACGACATCCACCGTTTTCGTGGCCGCTTCGCGAGCATGCAGCCGCTGCATAAGGCATACGACGCGCGAAGCGCGCTGGCACGGCTCGGCGCAGCGCGCATGCGCCGCTTCTTTCCGTTCCGCGCGCTGCTTCATGCGGGCGCCCGGCTTGCGTTCGGAAGCGACTGGCCGATCGTGAGTCCGAATCCGATCGCCGGCATGCGCGCTGTGATCACCGGACGCGACGTCGACGAGCAGGTGTGCCGGCCGGAAGACAATCTTGGTGTGCACGCCGCGCTCGTCGGCTACACGAGCGAAGCGGCCGCGTGCCTCGGCATGTCCGACGCAGGTGCGCTTCGCCCGGGGTTTCGGGCTGACTGCACGATCCTCGACCGCGATCCGTACGCGTGCGACTGGGTTCGCACGGTGCCGCGCGTGCTCGCGACGATCATGGGCGGACGATACACGTTCGTGCACGCGGACTTCGCCGACCGCGTGTGATTGTGGCACTGTCGAGCCGCAGGTACGATCGGGGCATGCCAACGGGATGGTGGATCGGCGATTTCCTGCAGAGCGGCCAGACGGCGATGCTGTTTGCGTGGATCTTCTGGGTCATCGTTTCGATCTGCCTTCATGAGCTCGGTCACGGTGTCGCAGCGCTCTGGCAGGGCGATGACACCCCGCGTCGTTACGGCCACATGACCCTGAATCCGATGGTGCACATGGGCGGCTGGTCGTTGCTGTGCTTTGTCCTCATCGGCTTCGCGTGGGGGATGATGCCGGTCGACCCCAGTCGGTTCCGCTGGAAACGTCGCGGCCGCATCGTGGTCGCTGGCGCAGGCCCGGCTGTCAATTTGATCCTCGCGGCCCTCTTGATCCCGGCCGCCGGCCTCTACCTCGCCTGGACGAATGTCGAGACACTCTCCGATCTCACAGCGCAGCAGCGCAACATCCACCAGTTTCTGTTTACCGGCGGCTGGCTGAATCTCGCGCTGTGCCTGTTCAACCTGCTGCCGATTCCTCCGCTGGACGGTTCGCAGATGCTCGCCGGCACGACGAACTCGATGTACCGCCTCTTCACGAGCCCACAGGCGGCCGCGTACGGGCAATTCATCCTCATTGCGGTGCTCTTCTCGGGAGTCGCCGGCGTTATCTTCGGGGCCGCCAACGCTTGGGCCAGAAGCGCGATGTTCGGGGTAACGAACCTTGCACACCAGCACATCTTCACGGGCTCGAGCTGACAGCGTGGGAGATAATACCCTCGGGGTGCGCTGCGATTGCATTGATCTCCAGGTTCCGCTACGGTAGTCGCTTCGCATCCGCCCGCTGAAGGTGGGCCGCACGGCGTTGTGCGTGATGAACGTCCTGTTCGCCACGCACCGTTCCACGGCCGTATTCCCGATCTGCCGAGTCGCGTCGAGTGACGCAACGAGATCGAAGCGGACGCTGACGAGGATTTGTGACATGGTTGTTCTCCGTTTGAAGCGCATGGGTCGCACCCACCGTCCGTTCTATCGCCTTGGCGCGATGGACAAGCGCAGCCCCCGTGACGGTCGCGTGATCGAAGAATTGGGCTGGTACGACCCCGTGGGCAAAGGGGTGCAGGTCAACTTCAACATCGAGCGCGTCAAGCACTGGATCGCCGTTGGCGCCCAGCCGAGCGAGACCGTCGCGAATCTGCTGAAGAAGGCCGGCATCGATCCGACCCCCGGCAAGAAGAACTGAACGAGCTCGTGCGGATCGACGTGCTCACGCTGTTCCCTGAGATGTTTCCGCCGATCTTCGGTGCGAGCATTCTGGGGCGGGCAGCTCAAAGCGGAATCGTGAACTACCACGTGCACGACATCCGCGAATGGGCGGGCAACAAGCACAACAAAGTCGACGATCGCCCTTTCGGGGGCGGACCGGGCATGGTGATGATGTGCCAGCCGGTGTACGACGGAGTGCTTGCGGTCGAGGCGCTTGATCCACGGCCGGCGATGCGGATTGTGATGTCGCCGCAAGGCGAGCCGTTGCGGCAGCGGCGTGTGGATTGGCTGGCGAAGCAGGAGCGGTTGCTCTTGATCGCCGGGCACTATGAAGGGATCGACGAGCGAGTCATCGAGGAACTCAGCCCTCTTGAACTCTCGGTCGGCGACTATGTTCTCTCGGGCGGCGAGCTGGCTGCGATGCTCGTCGTTGACTCGGTCGTGCGGCTCCTGCCCGGAGCACTCGGCCACGAAAGTTCCGCAGCGGAAGACTCGTTCGCGTCTTCTGACGTCAGCGAAGGCGGCAGCCCCGGCCCTGCGATGGGCCTTCTCGACTGCCCGCACTTCACCCGGCCCCGCGAGTGGCGAGGCCGGATCGTTCCGGACGTGCTGTTGAGCGGCGACCACGCGTCGATCGCTCAATGGCGCAATCAACAGAGGCTCGAACGGACGCGACAGCGCCGGCCGGACCTCTTCGCCAGCGACCCCTGAGCGGGATCCGACGCATGCGTCGAAGCCGACTTAAGTCGCAGAACCAACGGCGTCGTTTCGTGATTCATCACGCGACCACGCTGCCAGGGAAATCAACGGGGCTGCAACCCCTGAACAGGACCGCGATTCATGAACCGCTCAGAGCTCATCGAAGGTGTCGTCGCCTCCCAGCTGAAACCGGCTGGCACCTTTCCCAACTTCAGCGTCGGTGACACCATCGACATTCATTATCGAATCATCGAAGGCGACAAGGAACGCATCCAGGTGTTCCAGGGCGTGCTCATCGCCGAGAACGGCCGCGGGATCAACCGCACGCTGACCGTCCGCCGGATCGTCGCCAATGAAGGCGTGGAGCGTGTCTTCCCGCTGAACAGTCCCCGTCTCGCGAAGATCGACGTCGTCCGCCGCAGCGATGCCCGCCGTTCGAAGCTCTACTTCCTTCGCCAACGCACCGGCAAGAGCCGTCGTCTGCGCGATCAGCGTCGCGGCCTCAAGGGCGAAGCGATCGAGCCGAACAACAGGCCGTAAGCCGACCCTCCGTTCACCCGTCGAATCACGCAGAGGCGTTAGGATCTCCTGACGCCTCTGCTCTTTTGTTTGCTCGTGCCCCCGCATGCACGTCCGCCTCGTCAAATCATTCACGTTCGAAGCCGCGCACTGGCTGCCGTGCTTTCCCGAAGGGCACAAATGCCGCCGGATGCACGGCCATTCGTTTCGCGTCGACGTCGTCGTCGCTGGCGATGTCGATCCGGCAAAGGGGTATCTGGTGGATTACGGCGACATCAAGAAGGCGACGGCGCCGATTGAGTTGGCGCTCGATCACTACTGCCTGAACGAGATCGCGGGCCTCGCGAATCCGACGAGCGAAATGATCGCGAAGTGGATCTGGGATCGGCTGCAGCCGGCGTTGCCGCTGCTTGCAGAGGTCGTCGTGCATGAAACCTGCACGAGCCGCTGCCACTTCACCGGCGAGCGGCGCTCTCCCGAATGAACATCGCGATATGAACATCTACGTCCATCACGACGCCAAGGCGCTCGCGCGACTCGTGGGCGCATCACACCACTGCTGCGAAGGTGTGTTCCTCGGCCACGGCACGATCGCCGGCGAAGTGCTGGCGTCATTCGCGGACGGCAACCCGCTCGATGAGACCTGGGCACTCGATGTCGAGCTGCCCGGACCGCGCATTGTCGTGTGGTCCGGGACGCTGGCGAGCTCGCTCTTTGGGGACGAGCCGCGCACCTGGATGAGTGCAGGGCGCGACGCGTTTCGCACGTTCTGCGATGCGGCGGCGCCGACGCTGGTAGCGCGCCGACGTTCGCTCGCGTTCCGGCCGCACGCGCGCCATGTGTTGAGCGATGTGCAGAGCTGCATCAGCTTCACGCGCGAGCGGAGCGGGCAGCCGTTTGAACTTGCGGTCGGGCCGACCGATCTGCTGACGGTGCCGATGCTTGACGACATCGCCGATCACCTCGGCCGGATCGTCGCGACTCTGGCCCCGGTCACCTCGATGTTCCTGCTCCATGACGTCGTGGCCGACGGTGAACTGCTCAAACCCGTACCGCTCGGTCAGGGGATTCTTCCCCGCGAGGTGCTCCGCTCGCTGCTGGCTGAACATGCTCCGGCGGACCTGCCGATCGTCCTTCTGCCGCAAGCCATCCCGGAGCAGCGGGACTGGCTCGAGGGCTGACCGTTCCGCCGGGACGCTGCGGTCTGTTCCGATTGTGCTGCTTGGTGCGCCGACGCGAGGTCAAATCACGACCTAGCCTTCACGTCCTGTTCGCGCAGCAATTGCCCTTCGTCGATATTCATCGGTACGATTGCGGCTTGGCCGAGCAGCGATTGGCGATTGGCGAACGGATGACGACTCTCCCTTCCAACCTCGCGTCGAGTCTCGACTCGAAAGTCCTGGTGCTGAACCGGGTATACACCGCGGTGCGCATCGTCGATGCGCGCCGCGCGTTCACGATGCTGATCAAGGACATCGCCGAAGTGGTGGCGATCGAGAACGGTTCGTACGCGAATTATTCATTTCACTCATGGGCGGACGCTGCGGTGTTTCAACACGAGCATGAGAAGGACGAGCACGACTGGGTGATGACGTCGCGCCTTGCCATCGCGGTGCCGAAGATCATCCGGCTCTTCGGTTACGACCGCTTCCCCAAGGAGCACGTCAAGCTCAATCGCCGCAACATCTACGCGCGCGACGGCAATCGCTGCCAGTACTGCGGCAAGCACTTCCCCACGCGCGAACTCACGCTGGATCACGTCAACCCGCGTGTGCAGGGCGGCGAGAACACCTGGATCAACCTCGTGTGCGCGTGCGTGAAGTGCAACGCCCGCAAGGGTGGCCGCACGCCTGAGCAGGCGCGCATGCGCCTGATGCGCCAGCCCGTCAAGCCGAAGCGCAATCCGGCAATCACGATCCGGCTCGGCAGCCCGAAGTACCAGTCGTGGAAGGCATTCCTCGACGAGGCGTACTGGACTGTCGAGCTGTCGGAGTAGCGGAGAGGCGGCGCGTGGCCGGAGGCCCTTCACAATTCGTTTTTGCCGCCGCGATAGGCGCGGTATGGTTGCGGCATGGCGAAGTCGAACACCAGCAAGAGCGTCAAGGGCAAGTCCGCAAAGTCGCGCTCCAAGAAGTCGAGCAAGCGCGCAGCAACCGCGAGCACTGCGCCGGGGGCTGACGCGGCACAGCCGCCTATGTCCAAAGCGGGGCCGAAGTTCAAGCACGCGGAGAAGAAGAAGCTCTCGACCGGCAAAGGGTCGTCGGCAGCGGAGATCGGCGCCAGCCTCGTCAGTTTCTTCAACGCCGGCAAGGCGTCCGAAGTCGAGCGCCAATGGCACCACAAGAATATCGAGTCGATTGAAGGCGACGGTACCGTGCATCTCGGACGCAAAGGCATCAGGGAGAAGAACGCGTGGTGGTCCTCGTCATTCGACACACACACAGCGCTCGCCGAAGGTCCGTATGTCGGTGCGACTGGATTTGCCGTGCACTTCACGATCACCATTTCGCCAAAGGGCACGGATGATCGGATGACGATGCGCGAAGTCGGCGTGTATACCGTGAACAAGGGAAAGATTGTGCGCGAAGAATTCTGTGCGCTCGGGTCGTAGTAGCGATCAAGCTGGACAGCGATGATTTGAGTGCGAGGTGTTGTTGTCACCGAATCTGAGATTGTCCCGAGAGATCCTGCTCCAGACTGCGGTCTTCGCGGCCCATCTTGCCGTGGCCATTGTCGGCATGCGCACGGGTGGTTCGAGCGTCACCGAGCCACTCGTATGGATGCCATTGAGCGTGGCGCTCGGAGCGTTTCTCATCGGCGGGCTGCGGTTCGTTCCGGCGGTGCTGCTCGCTTCGATCATCGGCATGCAGTGGCTGGAAGGACTCGACAACACCGGCCGTCTGCTCGCGGGCCTCACGGGCACGATCGCCCCGGCCGCCGCCGCCTGGGCACTCAAACGCTACGCACACTTCAGCCCGGAACTTGACCGCGTCCGGGATCTCGGATGGCTCCTCGTCGCCGCGGTACCGCTCGCCAGCGCGGGGAACTCGCTCGGCGTCACGCTGGCGTTTCTTTGCTGCAGCGATGTTCCGATTGCGTGGATGACGTTCTGGGCATCGTGGGCGCTCGCGACCGCCGTCGGCACGACAATTCTCACGCCGACCATGCTGCTCGTGTGGGGAGTCCCGCATCGCAGGCTGCGACCCGTGCAGTGGGTCGAGATGACATCGCTGGTCGCGTGTCTCACAGCAGCGTTTCTGGCGGCGATCTATCTGACACCAGGAGAAAGTGTGCTCGGACCGCTTGCAGCGATTGCCACGCTGCCGCTCGCCATTGCGGCATCGCTGCGTTTCGATCGTCTGGGCGCCGCAGCGTCGGGACTCGTGTGCTCGATCATTCTGCTCGTCGCAGCCGTCACGCGCGACGGTCCGTTCGATCCGCAACTCTCGACCGATCGGCAGCACGCGGTCCTTGGACTGTGGGGTTTCGTGCTCGCGCTGCAGACGATGTCGATGCTGCTCGGTGTCAGCGTCGCAGCCAATCGTCGCCAGACAGGCGAGATCGCAACGGTCGCCGCCCGGCTGCGCCACGTGGTCGACGCTGCGCGACTCGGATACTGGCAGTTCGATCGCGACCTGGTGACAACGCATGCGAACGCACGCTTCGCTGCGATGCTCGGAACGACCGAGGCGGCGCTCGTCGGGCGCTCGGTGCTTGACGTCGTGGCAGAACGTCAGCGCGATGAAGCACGCCGGCGGCTGGGCACCGCGACCGAGAGCGGCGGTGCCGATGTGGAGTTTGAATGCATGCGGAGCGACGGAGGCGCCGCATGGCTTGCCCTGCATCTGACCACGCTGATGGATGGCGGCGCCATTGCCGCGGTCGAGGATCTGGCGGAGCAACGGCGAGACGAAGCCGAACGGCTGCGGCTGGAAACGAACATTCTGCACGCGCAGCGGCTCGAAAGCCTCGGCGTTCTCTCAGGCGGGATCGCCCATGACTTCAACAACATCGTCATGGGAATTCGCGGCAATGCGGGACTGCTGCGCCTGCGCGATGCGGAGAGTGACGCGACGCGTGACTGTGCCGATCGGATTGACGCGGCATGCGAGCGCGCCGCGGGATTGGTCGACACGCTCCTTGCATACGCAGGCCGAGGTCCGTTCACCAGCGAGCAGCTTTCGCTGACTGCGGTGTTGCGCGACTCGGTCAAAGTGGCGCGCCTGGCGGCACCGCGCGCCGCGCACATCATTCTGGAGCAGCCAGCGGAAGAGTTGCTGATTGATGCTGATCGCCATCACCTGCGACAGATGCTCCTGAGCATCATCACGAACGGCGTCGAGGCGCTCGACGCGAACGGGGGCGCCGTGCGCATCGTCGCCACCGCAGTGCGCGAGGACGAGACGGGCGACCGGTCGTCGCCGGTGACGCACATCACGATCAGCGACGATGGATGCGGCATGGACCAGGCGACGGTCACGCGCGTCTTCGAACCGTTCTTCACATCCAAAGGTCTTGGCCGCGGACTCGGCATGTCGGCGGCCGTCGGCATCGCCCGGCGACTGGGCGGCAGTATCGAGATCCACAGCCGGCTTGGTGCCGGCACGGCGGTGCGCGTGGTGCTTCCGATTGTGAACGTCGACGTGCCTGCTGCCGAACGCGGCACGGCACCGCCGCCGCAACCGCCCGTGCAGCGGCTGCTGGCGATTGTCGTCGAGCCGGAGATCAGCGTGCGCGATCTGATCATTGCCGCACTGCAGATTCGCGGCTTCGCCGTGACGGAAGAGCGATCACTCGCAACCGCGCTCGCTGTCACGACGCAGCGCACCATCGGACTGGTCGTCGCCGACAGCGGTCGGTCCG
>JAWXBD010000124.1:0-23625 GCA_034439815.1 Phycisphaerae bacterium | reverse complement strand
GCCTTCCCCGTCCTCACGCCGACCTGTCATCGGACAGGTGGCGGGACTGTAACCCGGATTTGGAAACCCGGATTTGGAAGCCCGGACGGGTGGGCAAGCTGACGGGCGAGGCTTTTTGGTTGACGCAGGCGGTATCTCGTGGGACAAGGGTGGCTAGGTGCGCGATGTTCCACGTGGAACATGTGTGCAGCCGGGAGTCCGTCTATCTATCTCGCACGAATATGTCGCACGAATCTGATCGTCCCAACGACCCCGGTAAGCGGCATCCGCCACGTCGACTCGGACGGGGCTTGGAGTCGCTGCTTTCGAAGCCCGTCGAGATCAATCTTCCACGCCCGCAGCCGAGTCCAGTGCAACGGCCCGGTGCCGGCGTTCCGGTGCCCGAAGTTCCACGTGGAACAACTCCCGCAGTCGAGGCGCCAGCGACCGAGGACGTGACACCGCGCGAGGGGCTGGTCCTCATCCGCGTCGGTGATATCCGCCCGAACGCGCGCCAGCCGCGTCAAGACTTTCCTGAAGCGGCGATAGCCAAGCTCGGCGAGAGCATTCGCAGCGCCGGACTGATGCAGCCGATCGTTCTTCGCCCGGATCGGGCTGGCGGGTTTGAGCTCATTGCAGGCGAGCGACGCTGGCGTGCGGCCAAGCTGATCGGTCTGGAGCGGATACCGGCCATCGTTCGGGATGTCGAGGATCAGGTGGCGGCTGAGTGGGCGCTGATCGAGAACATCCAGCGCGAGGACCTCAATCCGATGGAGCGCGCGTTCGCGCTCCGGCGGCTCGCGGACGAGTTCGGGCTGACCCATCACGAACTGGCGGATCGCGTCGGCCTTGAGCGCGCGACGGTGACGAACCTTCTGCGATTGGCCGAGCTCGACGAGTTCACGGCCGATGCGGTTCGCAAGGGGAGGCTCACGCAGGGGCACGCCAAGGCGCTCTTGTCGCTGGGTTCGAATGAGCAGAGGCAGTCGATGGCCGCTTCAGCCATGGCGGGCGAATGGTCGGTGCGCGAGACAGAGCGTCGGGTGCAGCACGCCATCCAGCGGGCCAGCCTTCTCCCGGGCGCGGCGATCAAAGCTGGCGCGGCGGGGGCGACACCTGTCCTGTCACCGCATCCGTCACCGCATTTGGCGGATCTCGAACGCCGCCTTGGAGAGCACTTGGGAAGTCGCGTCGTTATTCAGCTGGGACGAAAGAAGGGCACGGGACGGGTCGTCGTCGAGTTCTTCACCTTGGATCAGTTCGACGGCCTCCTGGACAAGCTGGGGTTTCCCACAGAGTCATAACGACTCTATATCGATCGTGTGGTCGGTCGTGTGAGCGGCTCCGCGTTTGCCCGCGCCACATCGAGTTTTGGCCGCTTTGGATGGTCGCCTGAAGTCGACCGCCGCCACGGTCGATCAGTCAGGTGGACGACGCCGGAACGCGATTCTTCGCAGAACCGCAACAGAACCGCAACGTTGCCCCGACGAGACAAGGACGTCTCGTTGCCATTCTGCGGACTTCGGAGCCTCGGCGACTCTCGTCGGTGCTTCTCTCCGCGATCACCACCGCGACGGAGCGCCATGAACTTCTCGAACTCTCGTCGCAGACCTCTCCATGGTCGTGCGGGGTCCACCTCAGGTGGCGCTCTGCAGACACCGACCGTTGCGCAGGCTGATCAGGTCGTTGCTGGCGTCCGCGCAGCGTTCCAGCGAACGCTGGCGGCGTGGGCGTGCGACCTCCTTCGACTCCAGGCCGACGGAACTCGCACACCGCGGTGGACCACCGCTGCCGATCAGGGCGGGGACGCGTCGCTGACGGCACGTCGCCGCGCCGCCTGAACGGGGCCTAAACGGCACGCCGCGTGCGTGGACATGGACGGCGACGCACAAGATTGCGCTTCCGGAGCGGTTGCTGCCGCGCCATCGAGGGGTGCGGTGCGCAGCTTCGCGCAAGAGTGACCCGGCGCGCTCCGTCCTTGACGTCGGGTCTACGACGATCGGTCTTCGGCGTCAGGCTCCGCTTTGCGGACGTGGCGCGGAACGACCAAATGAAGGAGCTGGACTCATATGGGATCTATCTCAAGTGGCGTCGGACTCATCAGCGGTATCAACAGTGCCCAGCTGATCGAACAGCTCATCTCGCTTGAAGGACGCGGCAAGATCCCGCTCCAGGCCAAGATCGCCACGCTCACGGCGCAGCGCACGGCCTTGCTGGACGTGAACGCCCGCCTGCTGAACTTCAAGAACGCATCATCTAAGTTCCGTATTGACAAAGTGTTCCAGACTTCAATTGCAAAGTCGAGTGACGATACCGTGCTGACGGCTCTCGCCGGCATCGACACGCCCGGCGGCTCGTACCAGTTCTTTGTGAAGCGGCTCGCGTCCATGTCGCAGGTCCGCACCAAGGGCTTTGCGACGGCCGACGGAACGCCACTTGGACTCGAGCAGTTGAAGTTCGCTTTCGGCGATATCGGCGTCTCGCGCTCGATCGATCTCACGTCGCTCAATGGCGGCGATGGCGTGCGGCGCGGCAAGATCGTCATCACGGACAAAGAGGGCGAGAAGTCGACGATCGATCTGTCGAGCACCACGACGCTCGAAGAGGTTGTCGCGGCGATCAACGACGACGACAACGTCGGCGTGACCGCGCGTATCGACGGCGAGCGGCTCGTGATCGAAGACACGACGCTCGGTGCGGGCTCGCTCAAGATTACGAACGCTGCGGGGGGTTTCGCGGCCACGGATCTCGGCATCGTCCAGACGACCGCAGGGACATCGATCACCTCCTCGCAGATTCATCGTCTCGGGGCGCTGACGACGCTGGCGTCGCTGAACGACGGGCTGGGGGTCCTCATCCGTGACGGCTCCACCGACTTCAAGCTGGATGTCGGCGGCGTCGTCCATGCCATATCGCTGGGACGCGAAGATCTGCCGATCACCGGTGCCACGGAACTCACGAGCCTGAACAACGGCAGCGGCGTCAAGATCAACACCACGGATGCGGCCGACTTCATTGTCCGCACCTCGACCGGCGTGCAAGTCCAGGTCAACCTCGGCACCACGCTGAACCCGGATGGCAGCGTTGACGATCCCGCCGTGAAAACGGTGCAGGAGATGCTCAATCGCGTCAACGAGACACTGGCGGATGAGCTCGGCGCGGGCAAGGTCGTCATGACGCTGAAGGCCGATGGCAAGGGCTTCGACATGACCGACACGATGGGCGGCGCGGATCCGCTGCGCGTGTGGGGGACCGGGCCCACCGGCGACGGCACCGCCAAGGATCTCGGCATCTTCACCGGCTCGACAGCGTCGGGCACGAACGTGATCACGGGCCTGACCGTCAAGAACCAGGTCGCCAAGCCGCAGGCTGCCACGATTCAGGACGTCATCGATCGCATTGCCGAACAGACGGCGGGCGCGGTCACGGCGACCATCAACACCGCCGGTACCGGAATCGACCTCAACGCGGGCGGAGCGACGATCACCGTACTTGCGGGCGCGGTCGACGGGTCCAGCTTCGGTGCGGCGGTCGGTGAACAGACGGCACGGGACCTCGGGATCTTTCAGCCAGCCGGTACCACCGTCAGCGGGTCGCGCGTCCTCGCGGGGGCCGGCACAGTTCTGGCTCGCAACATCAACGGCGGCGACGGTCTTGCCGCAGCGAGCAGCCTCACGCTGGTCGATCGCGCGGGTTCACTCGTAACCGTCAACAACCTCGAGAACTACACGACGCTCGAGGACATGATCGATGCGATCAACACCGCCGCAACGACTGCGGGTGTCCTCGCGACAGTGTCGGTCGGAGCGAACAACGCGAGCCTTGAAATCACCGACAGCAGCGGCGGCCCGGGAACGCTCTCCGTCGTCGGTTCCGCCGCAGCGGCTCTCGGCCTCGATGGCACGCCAACCGCCAACGGCGGGCTCAAGGGCAAGGACCTTGGGATTCAATATATAAGCGGCGCCCAGTCCGTCGGCAGTCTGAACTACGGGCGAGGCATCGGCACCGGCACTTTTAAACTATTCGATTCGAGCGGGGATTCGGCGACGGTGGACATCGCCAAGGACACGACCACGCTGTACGACGTGATGCAGGAAATCAACTCGCGCGGGCTGCTGATCGAAGCGCGGCTGAACGATGCGGGCGACGGACTGGTGCTCGTCGATACGAATACCGGCGTTGCCCAGTCGAAGATGAAGGTGACCAGCACGTCCGGCACTGTCGCGGCGGGACTTGGCATTCTCGGCGAGGCCGCGGCGCCTGGCGACGACCTCAGCGGAAGCTACGACAAGGTCGTGAAGCTCGCGACCACCGACTCGCTCAAGTCCGTAGTCGCAAAGATCAAGGCCGCCGGCATTCCCGTGACGGGCAGCCTGGTGAACACCGGTTCCGGCGGAGCACCGTTCGCATTGACGTTCGGGAGTACGATCGCGGGCAAATCGGGGCGGTTGACGGTGGACACGGGCAGCGTCGATCTGGGCCTGACCACGATGAGCGAGGGGCATGACGCGGAGATCCTGTTTGGAAACGGCGATCCGGCACAGGCGTTTGCGCTTCGCAGCTCGACAAACACCTTTGATGAAATCGTGACCGGCCTCGATGTGACGGTCCTGAAAGTCTCGACCTCAGCCGTGAGCGTCGATGTCGCACGTGACATCGAGGGGATCAAGACGAAAGTCGGCGACTTCGTGACGACGTTCAACGACGCCATGAATCGCATTAAGGACTACGACAAATACGACAACGAGACGAAGAAGCGGGGGCCGCTGCTGGGAAACAGCACGCTCGCCCGGACGCGGCAGGTCATGTACTCGATTGTGCAGGGCAAGGCCAAGAACGTCACCGGCTCATATCAATACCTGTCGCAGGTCGGCATCAAGGTCGGCAAGAACGGCACGCTCGATTTCGACCAGGCCAAGTTCGATACCGCGTACGCCGCCGATCCGGCGGGCGTCGAGAAGCTCTTCGCGACGTTTGAGCAACAGACGGTCGCTGCAACCAGCGAGATCCCGGGCGTGACGATCGGAGGGTCGACCCTTGTCAGTACGGCACTCGGCTTCGGTGACATGTTCGATCAGGCAATGAAGACGCTGACAAACACCGTCGACGGCGCGTTCACAAAGGCCAGCCAGAACTTCGAGAGCCAGATCACGCGGGCCAACGAACGCATCGAGTCGTATGACGAGCGGCTGGACCGGCGCCGGACCTTCCTCCAGCGGCAGTTCCAGGCGATGGAAGTGGCGCTGAGCAAGCTCCAGACGCAGCAGTCGTCGCTGGGTGCGATCCAGTACATCGGGATATGACGCGGTGCGGACTGGGCTTCCACTGGAAAGGGACCTTGAGCCCGAACTGGGGGCCAAACGGACCCCAAAGAGAGAAAAGTAGCCTTCGATCTCGGCCGATACAAGACGCATGTCCGTTGCCCCAAGTCAGGCTTATCTGCGTACCAAGGTGCTGACGGCCTCTCCGGCCGAGCTTCGACTGCTGTTGCTCGACGGCGCTTTGCGCTTCGCTGAAACGGCGAAGCGAGGCTACGAAGAGCGGAATTTCGACCTTTCCTACGAGGGGACGTCGAAGTGTCAGGCGATCCTGACCGAGCTGATGTGCAGCTTGCGTCCCGAGCGCGACCCCGATCTTTGCAATAAGCTCGCGGCCCTCTACACGTATATGTACAAGCGGTTAATAGAAGCGAGCATTGAGCGGAGCACGGCTATCGTCGAAGAGGTCATCGGCCTCCTTCAGTATGACCGGGCCACGTGGGTGCTGTTCATGGCGGATCTGGCCAAGACCGGCGGTGTTTCGTGCGGTCCGCAATCGACTGGTACGACCGACGCTCTCCCCGGTGCCGATGCGACCACGGGGACAGCTGCCCCGAAACAACGAATCAGTCTTACGGGGTAAGCGTGGAAGTCGATCCCGGCCACACGGCTGGAGGCGTAACCGCTACTCTGACACTCGCAGACGCAGCCCTGCAATACGAAGGCATAAACGAAAAAGCTATGAGCACGCCAACCGCCATGCGACCCGCCGTCCCCGCCGCTCCAGTTGCCGAACGACTCCGTGAGCTGATCAAGACGAACCGGGCCGTGATCGGAATCATCGGACTGGGATACGTCGGTCTGCCGCTGGCGCACGCTCTGCACAAGGGCGGCCTGCCGGTCATCGGGTTCGACATCGATCAGCGGAAGATCGACGCAATTGCCAAGAAAGAGAACTACCTGAAGCATCTCGGCGACGAGATGATCCAGACGCTGTCGACCAGCGAGCGCTTCGAAGCGACGACGAACTTTGCACGTCTCGGCGAAGCGGACGTCCTCATCATCTGTGTTCCGACCCCGCTGGGGAGCCACCAGGAACCGGATATCAGCTACATCCTGAAGACCGCCGAGCACATCGGGAAGACGCTCCGGGCCGGTCAGCTGATCATTCTCGAATCAACGACCTATCCGGGCACGACCCGCGACGACATGATGCCCGCCATCTTCGCCGCGGCCGGCGAGCGCGGCACGCAGTTGCAGATCGGACGCGATGTCTTCGGTGCATTCAGCCCTGAGCGCGAAGACCCGGGTCGCAAGTCGCATTCGACATCCACGATTCCGAAGCTCGTCGGCGGCCTTGACGACAACTCAACGGGACTGGCAGCGGCGGTCTACCGCAAGGGTGTGACCGACGTCGTGGAAGTCTCGACGGCGGAAGTCGCCGAAAGCGCGAAGCTCCTCGAGAACATCTTTCGCTGCGTGAATATTGCGCTCGTCAACGAACTCAAGACCGTCCTCACGCCGATGGGTATCGATGTCTGGGAGGTCGTCCGCGCCGCGAGCACCAAACCCTTTGGTTTCATGCCCTTCTATCCAGGTCCGGGCCTCGGCGGCCACTGCATTCCGATCGATCCCTTCTACCTCACGTGGAAGGCGAAGGAAGTGGGAATGTCGACCCGCTTCATCGAGCTCGCCGGCGAGATCAACACGTCGATGCCGCATTACGTGGTCGACCGGCTCACAGATGCGTTGAACGATCGCGCCAAAAGCGTGAAGGGCTCGAAGATCCTCGTGCTCGGCCTCGCATACAAGCCGGACATCGATGACGTCCGCGAGAGTCCGTCCTTCGAGTTGATCGAACTCATCAAAGCCAAGGGCGGCCTTGTCGACTACACCGACCCGCATGTCCCGGCGACGTGGGCCGGACGCAAGCACGATCTGCAGATGAAGAGCGTGCCGGTGACCCCTGAGACGCTCCGGTCCTATGACTGCGTTCTCGTCTCCACGAACCACGCGGCCTTTGATTGGGCGATGATCGCGAAACACGCCAAGCTCGTCGTGGACAGCCGCGACGCCCTGCGTCCCTTCCATCACGAAATGCAAGGCCGTATCGTGCTCGCGTGAGCGACACGTCTGAGCGCGGGACTCCTGCCGCCACGGGGCCAATTCAATCCCACAGCCGGGCGCTGCGCATTGTGCATGTCATCGAGGGGCTGCACCCCAATCGCGGCGGCCCGCCTGTCGTCGCAATGTCGCTTGCCGCGGCCCAGGTCCGGCTCGGCCATGACGTCACGATTGTGTGCGAGGAGCCCGGCTCACGGCCGGACGGCGTTGACGCGCTCATCCGATTTACGCGCGACGGGGAGCGCGTCCGCATCGAACGGGTGCCGATCCAGCGGCGATTCAGCAGCCTGCATGGGACGTTCCGGGACGTCACAAAAGCGTTCGCGACGCCGCCCTCGCTGGTCCATCTGCACGGCGTGTGGAACCCGATCGTGATGGTCGGCGGCCGCACCGCCGGGCAGCTGAAGGCCCCATACGTCATCAGCACCCATGGTGCTCTGCATCCGGATGTCTTGGCGATCGGAGCGCTGAAGAAGCGCGCCGCGCTCGCGCTGGGCCGGACGCGGCTCCTCCGCAATTCGCGCAAGGTGCTCTGTCTGAACGTGGAGGAAGAACACAGCGCCAATCGCATCGCAGGCCGTGTCGTGGGCCGGATCGTCGCGGCAACGCTTCCCAACGGCGTCGATCTCCTCTCGGTCGCCTCACCCGCCCCCGGTGCGTTCCGCAACACATTTGCACCCCTCCACGCAAGGCCGTACTTCGTCTTCTTCGGTCGGTTGGACCGGGTCAAGGGGCTCGATGCGCTCCTTGATGCCTACCTCCTGTGCCGGAGCGCGGGCAGCCAGGCGGATCTCGTCTTCGTCGGCCCCGACTGGGGCGAACAGGCAGCGATCACCGCAGCCGCGGCCGCCGCCGGAATCGGCGCGCACGTGCACTTTGCCGGCGCGCTCTATGACGAGCGCAAGTATGCCGCGCTCAAGGATGCCATTGCGTTGGTCCACCGGCCGCGCTACGAAGGCTTCGGACTCGCGGTCATCGAAGCAATGGCGGTGCAAACGCCGGGAGTCATCGGTGAGCGCTGCCTCCTGCCGGTCAGCGGGGAGGCCGACGGCGTCGTCATCGTCCGTGGCGATGCCCGCGCCTTCGCGCAGGCGATGCTGGACATCGAGACGAACCCGGCCCGCCGGGAGGCGCTTGGCGCTGCGGCGACCGCGTGTGTTCGTGAGCGGTTCGACTGGACGGCGATCGCGGTCGCCACGCTCGCTGCGGCGGGTGTCGCTTGACGCTCCGCGTGCGGGTCGTGCATCCGCTGATTGCGAAGTATCGCGAGCCCGTCTTTGCCGAGCTGGCTCGCCGTCCGGGGATCGATCTCGAAGTCTGGGCGGATCTGCGGGCCAAGACCGGCAGTCTCAAAGGGCTCCCGGGCAGCGACTTCTTTCGCTGCGTGCAGGCCCCGTATCGCGAATTGGGGCCGATCCTGTGGCAGCCGACCATGATGGCGGCGGTCACAGGCCCCGTCGACGCGGTGATTCTGCCGTGGAACTCCCGGTACGTGCATCTTGTTCCCGCGCTGCGACGCGCCCGGCGCAACGGCGTCCGCGCGGTGCTCTTCGGTCACGGAATCGGCAAGCGCGAAAGTGTGCTCCGCCGTCGGATCCGGAACGCGATCTTCAGTCTCGCCGATGCATGCGTGCTCTACTCGCCGGGACAGGCCGCGGCACTGATCGCCGAAGGCAAGCCGAAGGGGCGGATTTTCGTCGCTCCGAACTCGCTCGATCCGGCGCCGATCGACGCAGCGCGCGCCATGTGGGACACCGCCCGAACGGACGCATTTCTAGCGGAGCGCGGGTGTGCGCGCGGCGAACTCATCGTCACCGTGTCGCGGCTGGAACGCTGGAAACGCGTCGACCGTCTGCTTGAAGCGTTCGCGTTGATCGCCGCGCGGCGGCCGGCTGCGCGCCTCGCGATCATCGGCGATGGTCCTGATCGTGCGGCCCTCGAGCTTCAGGCAACGCAAACCGGTTTCCGCGATCGAGTGCACTTCACCGGCGCGCTGTATGACGAAATCGCTATTGCGCCGTGGATGCTCGGAAGCGCGTGCCTCGCGTTTCCGGCAGCCATCGGCCTCAGTCTGCTGCACGCGTTCCTCTACGGGCTGCCGGTCGTCACGAGCGACGACCGCCTGCCGCACGGCCCCGAGATCGAAGCACTGCAGGACGGCCTCAACGGTTTGCTCTACCGCGAGGGCGACACGGCGCACTTTGCCGCGCAGATCGAGCGGCTGCTTGGCGATTCCGCCGAACAGCGCCGTCTCGCGGGCAAGGCGCAGGCGACGGTCAGTTGTCCCGGCGGCTGGAACATTCGGACGATGGTGGACGGTTTTGTAGCGGCCGTCGGGGGGGGAGTAGGAAGTTAGAAGTATGAAGTATGAAGCATCGATGGAACTGGTTGCAATCACGCGCTATGGCGCGCCGGCGAAACCGATTGGGGAGCTGCCGCCCGTCGGCTACGAGGTTCGGATGCGCTACGCGGAGCTGTATGAAACAGGAGCGTTCGTGCCGCCGTGGATCGGCTACTTCGCGGTCTCGGACGCTCTGTGCGTCGGCACGTGCGGATTCAAGACGCCCCCCGTCGATCATCGCGTGGAGATCGCGTACTTCACGTTTCCCGAACACGAGGGGCGCGGAATCGCGACGCAGATGGCGAAGGCGCTGATCGCGCTCGCGCGCGCCGCCGACCCGACGCTCGTGGTGGCTGCGCAGACGCTTCCGGAAGAGAACGCATCCGCCGCAATCCTGCGCCGACTCGGATTCGCAATGGTCGGCATCGCCCACGACGACGAAGCAGGACCGGTCTGGGAGTGGCAGAAGCTGGGCGAAGGATGAAGTAAAGTAAGAAGTATGAAGGATGAAGGATGAAGGATGAAGGATGAAGGATGACGTGGGACGTACTGCTTCCTCTTCCTTCTTCCTTCTTCCTTCTTACGTTCCCCCCACGCCTTGAGGATTTCTGCTTCGCGCTCGCGCGACATGCCGGCTCGGAACGTTTTCTGTTGCTCGGGCTTGAGCGCGTCGTACCACTCGTAGAGGCTTCGGATGGTTGTGTCGAGCGGCCGGAACGTGAGACCGGCAGTGACGGCCTTGCTGACATTCCATCGGTTGAATCCTGCCTCTTCGCCTTCCGGTGAGATCCAGATCGGCAGGTCGCCGCCTGGAGAGACGTTTTAGTCTTTCAGGAAATCCGCAGGCGCCCACGTGACATGTGTATCAACAGTATGCGGCGATACGGCTTTGGCGGCACTGATGCTGCTATCGATAATCTGACCGATGGTGCCTGACGACTTCGGGCCGGTTGCGATGAACACGCCCATCGTCTGATCCTCGGCGCACTTCACGATCCACTCGGCCAAGTCACGCACGTCGATCCACTGGATCGGATTGTCCGGCGCACCGGGCCCCAGCATCTCGCCGCCCTCGCGGGCGCGCAGCGGCCAGTAGTTGAATCGCCCGCTCCAGTCGCCGGGCCCGACGATGAAGCCGGGGCGGATGTTCGTGACGCGTCCCGGCATTGCCGCCTCGGCCGCCTGCTCGCACAGCGCCTTCAGTCCGCCGTAGTTCTTGCTGCCTTCGCCCATTGTTTCGGCCGCGGGATCGTCGATGACAGCAACAGCAATGCTCTCGTCGGAGTTCGGCGGCGCGCCCTCCTTGCACGGGCTGATGCTGGAGATGTAGATGTACTGCTTCACGTGGGGACCGAGCAGCTCCGCGGACGCCTTCACGGTTCGCGGGTAGCAGCCGCTGTTGTCGACGACGACGTCCCACGTGCGTCCTTCCAGCGCTTTGAGTCCCTCATCTCGCTCCGGATAGCGATTGCCGCGCAGCGCCTCGATATCGGGAAAGAGGTCGGGGCGGGTTTTTCCGCGGTTAGACAGCGTCAGCGTGTGGCCGCGCGCCTTGGCCGCCGCGACCACTTCCGGGCCGAGAAACGCGGTTCCGCCAAGGATCAGGATCCGCAGCGGCTTGGCCGCTTTGGCCACCGGCGCCTTCGCGCCGGAGTCCTGCGGCGAGCGCCAACGTGGTCTTCACGTCGCGCGCGGAGACATGCGGACCTTGAAGTGACGATCGCGAACGGCCTGCGCGACGCGCTGGGATTCGAAGTCAGTACCGTTCGTGCGAACGGCCACAGAAGTCGCTGCGATCGTTGCGAGCAATCCGTTCACAGCGTCGGAGACTGCGTCCGCCGCAAGCCCGTCGGATTCCAAGTCACCTGCGGCGCTGAGGCACCCGCGAGTTATCGACGCAGCGCCGGTACGCGATCCCGCCCAGCACAAAGGCGCCCACCGTGAACGCGCCGAGCAGCAGGGGACCGATCTTCGTGTGTGCAGCACGCTCACGCCGCGCGATGGGTCGCTCGAGCCGCTCCTCGCGGCTGTCGGCTTCATTCGGGTGCTGATCGACTTCGTCCGGCTGCAGAATGAACGTGGAATGCATCATGGTGCCGAGCAACATCGCGTGTTTCAGCACGCAATGCGACGGGGCAACTGCCTCAGCTTGCGTTCGTCGTCCGAGATTACGGATAGTGCCCGCAGGAGACGACACCGACGCGCGGAGCGCCGGCAGCGCCAGCATTTCCCAGAAATTGCCGTTTCCTTGAGTCGAATCCGCACGTCGGGCATGGACAATGCGGTCGGTACTTGGTTGCAGTCATTGCGACACCGCGGCGAACCACGTGGGCGAGCGTTCGGACGAATCAAAATTGGTCGGGGAGAAAGCATGAGCACTCAATTTGGCGGGACAGTTCGTCATTTCGGCGAGACCAGACGATCACGGCTCGCGTCACTTGTCGGAGGTTGCATCGCGGCTTTCAGCGTCGCGACGGTCGGCAGCGCGGATGTCATCGCCAATCCGCAGTCCAGCTACACGTCCGAAACGACGTGCAACACTGCAAACACCGGCTGGACGTGCACGAACAGCTGCTGCTGCGATGTCGGTGTCGCCGGCGGTGGAGGGACCCCGGCAGCGCCGCACAAGCTTCAGACTGGCGTGCAGTTCGCTCCGGCGTCCGCGGGTATGCCGGAAGTGCTGGTCACCGACCAGTTCGGTAACCCGATCGCCATCACAGGCAAGCTTCTCAAGTTCAATCCCTCGGACATCACCACGCAGAAGCTGAACGAGCAGTACGGAACGCTCAGCTCCGATCACGTGTGGTTCGGCTTTGAGTCAAACGTCGAGATCACGGCTCCGGTTGGAACCAGCGCGGTGGTCTACCGCGTGACGTTCACGTGGCCCGTGCCCGTCGCCGCGACCGGTTCCACGTGGTTCAGCGACAACGGCGACGATCTGCACGGCGACATCGTCATCGACGCGTTCAACGCGATTCCTGCGGCACCGGGAACGCCGCACATCGACGGCGGAGCGGGCGTTGAATACGGCCCCCCGATCGCGGTCCAGAATGTGCAGACCAACTTTGGCGATTCCAATCTCGGCAACCTCGAGTTCGCGAACGGCAGCGAGCTCGACGCCGGCTACGGATTCATCGACGAGACGACCGGCTACCTGTGGATCACGCTCGCCGGCAATCTGGAGAGCAACTTCAACAAGCTCGATATTTTCCTCGACTACCGGGACGGCGGCCAGAACCGTCTCCGCGGTGACAATCCCGATGTCGACTTCAACGGCCTCAACCGCATGGGCGACGACGGTTCGGGCAACGGACTCACATTCGACAGTTCTTTCGCCGCCGATCTCTTCCTCACCACGACGTGCGGCGGCCAGCCGTTCGCGACGTTTGCGAGCTACGCGCACATGTTCACGGAGGGCGGTGGTTCCGGCGGCTTCATCGGCTCAGGCGGAGCGGGCCCCGACGCAGTGCTGTATGGCTCAAACGGCGTGCTCCTGGCCCTGAACAACTCGAACACGGGCGGCGTCGGCGGCGGAACGAACCGCGCGAACGGCAAGGGCGTGATCACCGGGGTCGAGCTGCAGATTCCGTTGATTCTGCTGCAGGATTACGTGGGTGGCGACGTCAAGGTGTCCGCGTTCATCAACGGCGGAGGCCATGACTTCGTGTCCAATCAGGTCCTGGGCGGACTGGGCGGTGGCACCGGCAATCTCGGCGAGCCGCGCAACGTAAATTTCAACAACCATCCTGGTGAGCAGCACTTTGTCATTCACGGTGCGGGCGTCGCATGCGTGGGCGACTTCGACGGCACGTCGGTCGTCGACGGCGCCGATCTCGCGATCCTGCTTGGCGGCTGGGGTGGGCCCGGAGGCGATCTGACCGGTGACGGTACGACAGACGGTGCCGACCTCGCGACGCTGCTCGGCGCGTGGGGCAACTGTCCAACGCGATAAGCGGGCAAGTGCCCGGCATGATCGACTGCCGTCTGGCGATAGCGTCCAGCCGCGGTGCCCTGGTGTCGGGCACTGCGGCGTTCGCTTTTTTGGCAACGGCCGTTGAACACAGTCGCGACGAACCCCACGGCATTCCCACACATGATTCCTGCATGGCTGAAGCAACGGTGGGATCGATTGTGGACTCGTGTGGGAGAGCGGCTTCCGTTCGTCGGCCGCATGCTCGCTTGGCGGCGACGCCATCGTCAGCTGGTCTTGATCAGCGTTGTGCTCTGTGCCCATCTCTTGGGTGCGATCAGTTCCGTGCAGGCGGTGATGGACACTCGTACGCCGCAAGGCGCGGTTGCCTGGATCGTGTCGCTTAACACAATTCCGTATGTCGCGGTCCCGGCGTATTGGGTGTTCGGGCGAGCCAAGTTCAAAGGGGACATTGCCGATCGACGCGCGGACCTGGCGCACATCGCGCCGACCGCAACGAAGTTCTTCGAGGCCTTACGTGGCGAGGGGCTGGTCGCTGCCGACGCGGAGGGCCGGTTCACCGAGATCCAAAAGCTGGCGCATCTGCCGGTGACCATCGGTAATGACGCGGAACTGCTGATCGACGGCCGAGCAGTTTACGACTCGATCTTCGCCGGGATGGAGAAGGCGCGCGAGTACATCCTCGTGCAGTTCTACACGCTGCGCGACGACGGGATCGGCGGTGAGTTCAAGCGCCGGCTGATCGATCGGGCCCGCGCCGGCGTGCGTGTGTACGTGCTGTACGACGAGGTTGGCAGCGGGGAGCTCGACGAATTCGCGGGTGAGATGCGCGCCGAAGGTATCACGATCCGTGCCTTCGACAGCACCAAAGGGCCGACGAACCAGCTGCAGCTGAACTTCCGCAACCATCGCAAGATCGTGGTGGTGGACGGGCGCACCTCCTGGATCGGGGGCGCCAACGTCGGCGACGAATATCTCGGCCATAACCCTGAACTTGGCATGGTGCGGGACACGCACGTGAAGATCACCGGGCCCGCGGTGCAGCAGGCGCAGCTGAGCTTCATCGAAGATCTGCACTGGGCCGTCGGCACGGTACCGCCGCTGACATGGGATCCGCAGCCTGCCCCGAGCGGTGTTTCGCGGACGGCGCTGTGCGTTCCATCGGGGCCATCGGATGAGTTCGAGACCTGCACGCTGTTTCATATGTGGGCCGTGAACTCGGCGCGAAAGCGGCTGTGGATCGCGACGCCGTACTTCGTGCCTGACGAGCAGTTCATCAGCGCACTCCAGCTCGCGGCGTTGCGGGGCGTCGATGTGCGGATCATCATTCCCAAGATCACGGACAACAAGCTCGTGAAGCTTTCGGCGTGGACCTATGTCGAGGACCTCCACCGCGCTGGTGTCACGTTCTTCGAGTACCAGCCGGCGTTCATGCATCAGAAGGTGATGCTCGTCGATGATGACGTGAGCGTCATCGGTACGGCCAACTTCGACAACCGCTCGTTCCGCCTGAACTTCGAAGTCACGATGGTGTTCTTCGACGAGGACTTGGCGGGGCAAACACAGCGAATGCTCGAACAGGACCTCGCCGACTCGCGCGTGATCACGATCGAGGAAGTGCAGGCGCGCAGCTTCTGGGAGCGGTTCGGGAGCCGGGCGGCGCGGCTGATGGCGCCGATTCTGTGACTCGTAAAAAACACCGCTCGTCTCTTCGACCTGCTGGCTCGCGAATGCCGATCACATTGCGGTACTGATCGCGATCCGTTGCGAGAGAGATTTCGTGGCTCTTCTGCTTCCAGCGCTGCTTGGGCTCGCAGGGGCAACGCTCATTGTGTTGCACGCTGTCGGCGACGTGTGGTCCCTCGTCTGTGGTCGGCCGCATTGGCTGTCCGGAGTGCGGTCGAACGTTGCGGGGCCGCCGCGAGCTGGTGTGCCGAGCGCGGGCACGACCCTCGTCGCAATGACACCGACGAGCGTCCTGCTGCGCGGCGAAGGTGTGCTCGGTGTTGGCACGCCGCTCGATGTGCGCGAGGAAATCCGTCGGCGCGCGCTCGACCATCAGCTTGATGACATGCAGATCACCCGGTTCGTGCAGCTTTTGGTGGACGATCTCAGAAGCGACAGCTTGCTCGGCAATGCGACCGATGCGATCGAGCAGCTGGCGATCTTCGGCAGCTACGACGACACCCCGTTGATCGCCGCTCTGAAGTCGGATGACGCACAGCAGCGATACTTGGCGGCGGATGTCCTGAGTTCGCTGCCGCGGGACGGTCCTCCACCAGCGGCGCTCGTGCAGATCATGGTCGACGCGTTGCGTTCCGACGATGTGCGCTGGAACGCCTTGGACGCCGAGTCGTATCTGTCCGAACACGTGCGTGAGGCGCGGGCCTTGCTGATCGATGCGATGGGAAGCGACGACGCGCAGCAGCGATCCGCAGCGATGCGGCTCATGCGGCAGGACTACATGGCTGATCCGCCGCCGGCTTACGCGGGTGTCGTTGATGGTGTTCTCGCGATGCTGCTTTACGCGAGTTGCGAAGACCTGCGGTCTTCACGGGGACGTTACGTGGCGGGCCGCGGATTTCGATTTCTCGTTCGGTTTGCGGCGTCTGCAGAGCAGATGCTCGTGGAAGGCATGATGAGTGCTGATCCTCGGCAGCGACTGTTGTGCGCGGCCGTCGCAGGCTGCGCGTCGCGTATGCAGCTGATGGAGCAGGCCACTCCGATTCTGGTCGAGCACCTCGCGAGCAATGCGATTGAGAACGACGGGCTGGTTGCGGCGCGGGCGCTCGGCGGCTTCGGCACGGCTGTCGTTCCGCTGCTTGAGCCGATGCGTCGCGCGGCCCGGACTCTAGACGAACAGCAGCGACAAGCGATTGACTACGTCATCCGCCGCCTCACGACGAATGACTCGGTGACCCGATTGCGACGGGAACTGCCGGCAGCGCGGCTTTCCAGCGTTCAAGCTGACGTCCTCGAATGTGACATCGAGTCCATGCGGAAGCCGCAGTTCTAATCTGACTCTTGCTCGGTCGACCGGTGGTCCGCCTTTGGACTGCACAGCTTTGGTTGTACGCTGAAGGGGCTTGTCACTCACCTCCACCATGCACAACGTCGCGATCGAACTCGCAGACGTTGATCGCGGCGTATATGAAACGCTCGCGCTGAAGGTCGCCCGCCACCCCTCGGAAACCGAGGAGTTCTTCGCGACGCGCCTGCTCGCGTACGCGCTTGAATGCAGCGAAGGAATCACGTTCTCCCGCGGACTTTCAGAGCCCGACGAACCGGCGATCACGGTGCGGGATCTCACGGGCGCGCTCGTTTCGTGGATCGAGATCGGCATGCCGGCCGCGGCTCGACTCCACAAGGCGAGCAAGGCGTCGCCGCGCGTCGCCGTCTACATCCACAAGGCCGCCGAACCGTATCGCAAGCAGCTCGCCGGCGAACGAATCCACCGCGCGGACGAGATCGAGATCTACGCGATTGAACGCGAACTGCTGACGGGCCTCGCGTCGCGCCTCGATCGCCGGATGGCGATGGACATCTCGGTGAACGAGCGGCAGATGTTCGTGACCATCGGCGGAACGACGCTGGAGGGGAAGGTCGAGCGCGTGGTGATTGGTGCGGAGTGACGACGCACACAGCGTGCTCTGGCTCCGGACTGACGTGGCTCTTTGGCGTCGTCGGCTTCACGGTCGGAGGCGCATGGACCGGCGGACTTCGCCTGCAGGGTCAGCGTTGAGCCGGCATTGAGCGTGAGCGCTGACGACGGAGACCGCCGTTGGACGTTCAGGCGCGATCCACCTCGGCACACGACCGCGTGAGGATCTCCCTGGAACCGCAGCTCGCGCGGCATCGCGCGTCGGGTTCCCGAGAAGGTGTGTCTATTCTGGTTCCGTCCACCTCCGCCACGGGCTGGCGTGACTGCACGGGCGCCGTTGGCGGCGCCGTCGCCGGCGCCGCTTCTGTGTGCAGCGCTCCAGGTTCCGACGCACGTTCCGCAGGCGCTCTCCGCTGCACGAACCACCGCGTTCCCGGATTGATCAAGCGCCGGCACGCCACGTCGGCGAGAGAGAGCATCGCGGCCATCATCGCGAACAGCTGCCACATCGCGCGCGTCCATGTCGGGAACCGCACACCTGAACGATCGAAGAGCGACGTTGGCGTCGAAAGCTCGAGCGCGCGGCCGCCCGTCATCGCGGCCGCCTAGTGCAGCAATGCCGTGTTGGCCGCCGGCTCCGCCCATTCGCTCGGACTGCGATCCGCGTAGGCGACACGGGCGATCCCCGTCCCGCTGTCGGGCGCTGACGGCTGGGCGATGAACTGGGCCGTGATCATCGAAAGCGATCCGCGCGGAACCGCGGGCGGTGCGACGAAACGTCCGGGCCCCGCCCCGCCGCGTCGAGCGTCAACGTGCCGCGCGTTCCGTCGAGTGTCAGGTAGCGCGCCTGGGCGACCGCGTTGACGGCCGGCGCGCCGTCCAGCGTGGTGACCGTGAGCACCACCTGGTCGCCAGATTCGGTCCGCTCGACCATGAGGCGGCCGGCTGTTTCCGACGACGACCGCGCCGTCCGTCGCACGAGCTGCCGCCAGAACGGATCGAAATCACTCCACGCCCGCCACTCAGCGCCCCACGCTCCGAACGGATCACCCTCCGGGCCGCGCGTCGCGACAATCGCGCGCTGGTCGCGCTCCGCGACGACGCCGTAGCCCGTGATGCGCGGGAGACTCGTCACGCCACGGAGCGGTCCGTCCGCGATGGTCACGGCGAGTTCGTACGGACCGCCTTCACGAATCGGGGCCCGGTGAATCGTCTCCGCCTCGCGGCGCAGCACGTCCGGAAGCTGCCGTGCGACCGCTGCACCGGCGACGCGGTGGTGGCGGCGGCCGCCGGCGTGGGCGAGCTGCGCGAGGAGCTGGTCCGCCGCGCTGTCGCCGATGGAGATCGTCGACATCGTGATGCCTTCGCGCCGCAGCTCTGCCGCCCGCCGCCCGCCGAGCACCGCGTCGCCGTCCGACTTGCCATCCGACAGCAGCACGATGTGTTTGACGGACGTCGGTGCTGCACGAAGTTCCGACGCGGCCGCTTCGATCGCTCGGAATACGTTGGTACTGCCGGCAGGTGCGATGGCGCGGATGGACGGCGCCGCGCTCGACGGATCGTCGTTCTTCCGCAGCGGAACGATGGCGGCGGGAGCGCCGTCGAACGCAACGACCGCGACAAAGTCGCCGCGCGAGAGTGAACGGATTGCGGTGATGGCCGCTTCGTTCGCGAAATGCTGCTGCGAGCGGCCCGTCGAGCCCACCCGTTCCGCCATCGAGCCGGATCGATCGATCACGATCGCCACCGCGCCGTGCGAGGGAACGCGCGATTCAGGCAGACGAAGCTCGACGGGCAGCATTCGGTTCGAGCGGCGTGTCCAGCCAGTCGCGGGCCAATCCCTGGTGGTTGCCGATGACCAGCACTCCGCCACCGGCATCCTCGACGTACCTGCGGAGCTGCCCTTGGCGCGGCGCGCCGAGATCCGTCGCCGACACGCCGGCCAGAATCACCGCGTCATTCGCAATCCCGCGTCGGGGGATTCGAGCGCGGCCGCAAGCGAAATCATGTTTGCCAGATTCGTCGACGTTCGATCGATCCCGAGGGTCGCGCCCGTGGCGATCAATCGCAGCGGCACATCGCTCGGCTGGTCGCGAACTGCGGCGCCGCCTGCATCGACGACGAGACCGATCCGTTGGTTCGCTCCCGTTGTCGGCTGCCCGGCTGATCGACGAATCGCTCAAAAGCCCGCTGGCTGGCTGGCGGAATCGAATCGCTGACATCGTGCACCACGACCACGGAGAGCGCCCGCGAAGTCCACGTCCATTGCGGATCGGCGAGTGCCAGCGCCGCCAGAGCCAGCACACCGAGGCGCACGGCGAGAAAGAAACCTTCACGTTGCGACGGTCGCCGCCGCCGCCACAGGATCGGCAGGCAGACCACCAATCCCAGCAGTGGAAACACGAGCAGATACCACGGACGGTCGAAGGCAAGCCAGCTGTCGGAGTGCTGTGCGAACGGGTCCGTGAGCGTGCGAACCAGCGCGGGCATCGTCATAGGTGCATGGAGCGTAGCGATGGACGTTGGCCGCGAGAATTGCGTTCGCGCCGGAATGCGGAAGATGTCGCCAGAGCGGTACGCTGTGCGCGTGATGGTCACGAAGAATCCTGTCCCACTTCATGGACGGCGGGAAAGTGCTGGCGCGGAACCGGAGGCATCTGTGACGAACGACTGCACCACACCGCCATCCAAGCAGGAACTCCCCACATGGGTGATCGCGCTCATTGTGTTCGGGCTATCGTTTCTTCCGGTCGTGGTGATCGCAATCGTGATGTTCGTGCGCGGGATGCAAGCTGCAGCACGCTGAGCAGGACGCATGCCGAGCCAGGCGCGACGTTGCCCTGAGCGCGCCCCTCGCTCACCTCGGCCCGTCACAGCCTCCCCATGCGCCGAGCAGTGTCGCGAGGTCGCTGCTGTCGACGGTGCCCAGCAGTGACTGAATTTTTGGACAGGCACTTCCGCGCTCTGGACGGCACGTTCGACTGCCCCGGCGGGGCAGCGGAAATTGCGAACATGCGCTTTGGCGAAGTAGCAGCACCGATGCTCAAGCGGCGAGCGTTGCGGCAGCGTCGGCGCGCCGGGACGCAGCGACTCGTCTCCTCCGCCCCTGCCGGGGCGGGTCGGATGGGAGCGCGCGGTCCACGGGTTGCGCTTCGGCTTGGCTGCGCCGCGCCGGCGCTTCACCCGTGGCTACCGGCCGTCGCCCCTGCCGGGGCGAGGAGGGCGCGCTGGGCGCGAACTGTTCCCTGACTTTGGACATGCACGTTCGCGAGCGCACGTTCGCGAGCGTTAAGAGCGACGCCCCGACGGTGCCCGTTACTCGCAGCTTCCCCAGCTCCCTAAGACGATCGACAGATCCGCCGCATTGACAATCCCGTCGCCGGTCACGTCGGCCTCGTCGGTGCGTGTACCCCACGCCCCGAGCAGCATCGCGATGTCGCCCGCGTCGACAGCACCGGAGCCGTCGATGTCGCCGTCACACGGTGTGCATGCAACGACCGAGCCCTCGATGCCCGCGTAGTTCCGCGGGGTGTTTGGCGTCACCGTCCCGTTGCTGTTGAGCGCGCTGACGCAGTCGGTCGGAACCTGGTCCGCTCCGATGACCCACGTGTCGTAGACGTGATACGTCAGTGTGTCACCGGCGGTCCCGAAGAAGTTGTCCGCGATGATGTAGTCGGGGGTCGGCGCGCCTGGCAGCGCGGCGAAGCCGCTCGTCGCGAGCAGGAGGTATTTGAATCCTGTGGGTCCCTGGATGTTCCCGGGAAACGTGAACGACTTCCCGGTCGCGGCGCTCTTGATCTTCTTGCCCCCGATGAAGGTCTCGCCATTCGCGTTCGTCAGGATGTGCAGTTCAATGAACTGCACCGTGCCGTCCGCGTTGCTGAAGATCTCATGGAACTCCCACAGGTGCGAGCCGGCGAAGCTGGTGGACGCGAGAGCGAGTGAGCTGACAGTGGCAAGCAGATGGCGATGCATAGGAGAAACCTACTTTCTTCGTGCGGGAGATCACTTGGTCGGACGATCCGACGGACGACCAGCGAAATACGTGATATTGCAATCAGGACAGGTACCGTCGTAAACCATGGCACACGCGCACACTTCGCAGCGGTCGCACATCTCGACCGCGGAGCGCAGCACCTCAAACGCCTGCAGCGCCTCGGTCAAGGTGGCGTCGTCCGCGATTCGGACGTTTCCCACGACGCCGCCGACCGCCGGGAACTCGGGCAAACCGTCCGCCGCCGACGTGCGAGTGCCGCCGGCGAGGAGCCACGTGAGGCGCGTCATGTACGCGAGTCCGTCGCGCCATCCGATGTGACAGGGGTTGCAGTACCCGTCGCTGCGGATCGCGGCGACGCACGTCGGACAGGTGACGGACTCGTGCGCAATCACGTGGCCATGCGGATCAAGTGTCTCGAAAAGCTGCGCGCTGGGAACGCTGAGTCCCGCGACGCGTCCCGCGGCGTGCCGTTCACACCAGCCGTCGACGAGCATCGCCGCGCTGCAGGTGCAGACGGACGGGTCCCCGGTGCCGGGATGCTGCGACGGAGGCGAGACAAAGTGCCAGCGTTCGCGCGACGCCCCTGAGGCATTCGGGAACGCATGGGGATGCTGATGGTCGTCGAGCACGGCCCGCAGGGACACCGGCATCGGCTTCGATGTTGAGGTGGGGGCGACGAGCACTGAGGTGCGTTCCGTCGCCGGCACCGTCATGGGCTCGGATTGGCCGCAACCGATGACCACGCAGCTGCTCACGCATCCGGCCAGCAGCACACGAGCGCCGACGGCCCCGGTCCTGCGTGACAGAAACGAATTGTGGGCGCTGCGTTGCGTCACCGGACGATCCTCCCAAAGGCCGCTGTGTTCGGGTTAGCAGTGGAACATATCGAGCGGCGCGCAGCCAGTGCAAGGAAATTCGAGATGATTGAGTTACCATCAAAACCCCCCTATGGACGAACAGCGCTTCTGGGCCATCATCGAGCAGGCATGGAAGAAGGTTGGCGGCGCGACGGTGGCCCGCCAGCGGCTGATCGCTGACGAGTTCACCGAAGCGGATCTTGTCGCGCTGCTTGACGCGCTGGACGACCTGATGCCCGCGTTGCGCAAGCAGCTGTATCCGCTGACGGCGGAAGAGCTTCTCGCCTTCGACCGCATCCTCGAGCGCAAGCTCTACGAGATCGACCGCGTCGACATGCACACGCGCACCGAGGGCACCGCGAAGGAGTTTCTCGCGATCCGGGGATTTATCGTCGCGGCCGGCAAGGACTGCTACGAAGCGGTCGGTGCGAATCCGGCACTCGCGGTCCCTGAGCTTGATTGCGAAGAGCTGTGCTACATGCCCATGCGGATGTATGAAAAGCAGTTCGGCAAGATGCCCCGGTCGGAGATTTCGCGCGAGACATGCTCGAACGCGCTGCAGTGGCCCGAGGATGAGCCGGAGCCGGAGCCTGACTAAGAGTCACTGGCCCGCCTGTTCCATGACTGCGCGCTCACGCTCTCCAAGCAAGCCTCCGCATTCGGGGCACTTGCGTGTCGCGGTGCGAGTCACCGTTGCAACGGCATGCGTTCGCGTGGCGGGCGAGGCCCGTCGTCGCCGCGCAGTGACCAATACGTGCGGTGGAGCCCTGGACGCCTGACTGTGGCGTGCTCGTCGCCTCACGAGCCGGTCCACGCGCCGAGGAGCATCGCGAGGTCGGCTCCATCAACATCGCCGTCGGCGTCGAGGTCGGCGCTGGAGTTCGCGTCGGCGCCGATCCGCCCCCAAGCGCCGAGCAGGATGGCGAGGTCCGCCCCGTCGACGGACCAGTCGCATGTCAGGTCACCGAGGAGCGGCGGAACGGGCGTCAGGCGGATGGCGTAGAGCGTGTCCTCGCCGAGTACTCCGCCGACCGTCGTGATCTGGCCCGCATCGTTGATCGCGTACCCGAATCCGAAGCCGAATCCCTCGGGCCCGTCGATGAACTGCGTCATCTCGGCCATCTCGCCGTTTCGCCACACGAACGCCCCGCCGATACTCCCGCCCAGGCTGGTGCAGAATCCGATCACCGTCCCGTCGCTCGTCAGGTCGGTCGCGTCGCTGTGGTATTCGCCGGGCAGGACGCCGAGGTTGATCGGAACGCCGTCCTTCCACAGCACAGCGCGGCGGAGCGGGATCCCCGATCCTCGCACTGTGAACCGGCAGGTCCCACAGGCGTCGCCGAGATCGTTCACCGCCCGCGCCTCGCACGCGTAAGCGCCGGGCAGCGGTGGGAGCGTGGTAACGCGACCCTCATGCCAAATGAACCCGCTGGTGGGTCCGATGGCTTGGGACACCCCCATCCAGCCGGCGATGTGCCCGTTGGGGCTGATGTCGGCCGCGACGGAGTTAGGGCCCATCGGGAGGATGAGCTGCTCG
>JAWXBD010000123.1:0-3241 GCA_034439815.1 Phycisphaerae bacterium | reverse complement strand
TAACGCTTCACGTTCAGCCGCGAGCGGAAGAAATAGTGCGAGCGAAGCGAGCGCACCGCACCCCGCTCGACGGCTGCAACGTGTTGTTATGCCGCAATGCGACCGATCTTGAACGGACCGGAATTGCGTGGGCGCGTTCCACCGGCGCTTACTTTCCGGGCGGGCGATAGGCGATTGACGACGCCTGCTTCAGAGCGGCCAGGGTCTCCTCGACGCTAAACAGCACGGTCGTCTCGATGGAGCTCAGCGCTCCGCCAGAACCGATCGCGATCGCCACCGCTGCCATCGAGACGTTATCCGGCGCCTCCCACAAGTTGTAGCCATCGCGCTCGCCGAACGCATACCAGAAACCGTGTAGGGTTCCGCCGACTGATTCGATGTACTGCCTAGCCGCGGCGCGCCGATCCTCGGGATTCTTGAGCAATCTGGCCCAGGTCTCGTGTGTGTAGCTGAACCGCGTGAGATACATTGGCATAGGTCTTCCTCCTCCTTCCCGAAGGAATTAAACGGTGGGCTCGATCACATCCCGCTGCTGTTGCTTTGCTTGGCCGCATAACGCTCCAGCTAAGCTGCAAAGAGGCTAAATAACAGTGCGCGCGGAGCGCGCACAATTCCATGGACTCTTTGTCAGCTTCAGCGTCCGTTAGGCGGCGCGGCGCGAATGCGAAGGTCACGAGGTTGCGACCGCCGATACGGCGTCGGGAGCCAAGCGCATCGGCTGACGCCGACCGTATGTCGCAGTCCGCCACAGCCATTCAACAGGACCGAAACGATAACGCGCCAGCCACCACGCACTAAGGGGCAAGTGAGACAGGAAGATCACTATCGCGATAAGAGGGTACGTCCAGAGCGGGAACTTGCCCTCCAATCTCAGACCGTATGGCAGAAAGAGCAGCGACATCGCGACCGACTGCCAGAGATAATTCGTCAGGCCCATGCGACCGATGAGCGCGAGCGGCGCGAGGCGACGGCGCCACGCTTCACTCCCGGCGGAGAGCAGAAGCACAACGGCGCTGATGTACGTGAGCGTGAGTGCGGTGTTCGCGATGAAAGTGATTGCCGTCGTGGTGATCGGCCAGCCGGAAAGGAGCGGTATTGCATCGCCATCCGGTCCCAGGCTGATCGCCAAGTTGCCAGCCACACCGACCACAGCACCCAAGACCACCACGTATCCCATAAGTCGGCGGTGCTTGGTCGGGTCCAGGAACATTCCTGAACGCCAGGCCGCGACTCCCAATAGGAACATGGCGAGAATGTGGAGCAGGTTCGGATTCCGGCGCAGGTTTGCTGACCAGCGTAACTGAGTGGGAACCTGCCACCGCGCACGAAATGCTGCCGTGGCCACAAAGCTGTGAGTGGCTGCGACGCGTCGCTGTTCGGCTTGCCGTGCTTGGTTCCGCGCCCGATCCGACGCTTGTCCTGCCCGCTGGGCCGCAACAGCGACGGGATCCCGCATTCCTCTCTGTGACAGCGCTCTATTGATCGGCGCCCGCGCCACGGCGAGGCCGATGAGGACGAGTGCCGCGAAGAAGCAGGCGCGCGCTGAGGCACGCCAGAAGAGCAGAAGCGGTAACGCGAGAAACGCATAGCGAACGAGGATATTGCGATCCTCGAGCATCACTATCTGTACAACTGCGATCGCGAGAAGGGCCACCAAACGCCGCAGGTAGAGGAGCACGCCATTGGCACCCCGAGCTTCGGCGCGGTCGAGGAACACAGCGAAGCCAACTCCAAACAGCAACGAGAACAGCGGGTAGAACGAACCATCGGCGAAGACGTTGATAAACTCGGCCGTGATGCGTTCGGATGTCGTCGTTGGCCTCGGCGAATAGTCTAGTATGTTCACAACGAGGATTCCGAGGAGCGCGAGACCTCGAAGGACGTCGAGTGCCTGGATGCGTTCGCCAGGAAGTACCGGTGCAACGAGGCCTGCCCCCGCAGTGACGCTGCGCATCCGCCTCCTGTGTGTTTCGGTTCAAATCGCTGAAACGGCCGCCTAACGCTGGCTTCTGCAGCGGGCGATCAAATAAAACGCGAGCGCAGCGAGCTTCCAATTCGCCCGTCTGCAGCAAGCATCGTTAGGCGACCTTCGCGGCCGCCTTGGTGCGGACCGTTACGATCATTTCCAGTCGAGTCAGCATTTCGACAAGCGCATCGATACTGAACAACTCCACGCGACCGCGGACGAGATCGCTGGTGCGCGGCTGCGAGACCTTGAGCAATTTGGCCGCGCGCGCTTGCGTAAGTTTTCGCGCCTTCAGCACACGCGCAATCTGCAGCATCAGGTCCGTGCGAATCAGGAGATGCGCGGCTTCGGCGCGCGGAAACCCTACGTCCTCGAAAACGTTCCCGGAGCCCCGTTGAATGCGAACGGCCATCTGTTACTTCTCCTTGCGTGTGCGCAGGAGCGCAGCCAAGCGCGCCCGCGCGAGATCGATATCAAGTCCACTCGTCTTCTGTGTTTTCTTCTGGAAGACGTGCAGCACGTAAATCCCCTCGACAAACTTGGCAACGTACATCAGTCGATACGCACCATCGACCCGGACGCGAATTTCCACGACCCCGGCACCGACAGTCGCCATCGGCTTCCAATCGCGGGCGAGATCCCCAGATTGTACGCGACGGCTGCAACGCATTGTTATGCGACGCGCAACGGCTTGATGCGGACGACGTCATCCTTGATCGCCTGCCCGGCGTCCCAGAGGTCCACACTGCGCTGGGCGTTGAGCCAAAACTCCGGCGCGTTGCCGAAGAGGCGCGAGAGCCGCAACGCCATCTCGGGACTCAGGGCGCGACGCTCCCGCAGCAACTCGTTGATCGACTGCCGGGACACGCCGAGCGCTCCCGCGAGGGCCGCCACCGTCAGCGCGTAGTCCGGCATGAAGTCCTCGCGCAGCATCTCGCCCGGATGCGTGGGGCGCCGCTTCATGGGACGCGTCTTGGGTACACTCATGACTTGCCTCTCCCGGCTAGTGGTAGTCGCAGACCTCGACGTCGTACGCGTCACCGTCGAGGAAGCGAAAGCAGATCCGCCACTGATCATTCACCGCGATCGCGTGTTGGCCCTGGCGGTCACCTTTGAGCGCGTGCAGTCGATTGCCCGGGGGCACTTTGAGGTCGTCGAGGCTCGTGGCCAGGTCCACGTACTCCAACTTGCGGGCCGCGCGCGGGGCGACATCGGAGGGGAACCGCTTGGCGGTCCCGGTCGCATAGAGCGCCTGGGTGCGCTTGTCCGCGAACG
>JAWXBD010000122.1:0-9386 GCA_034439815.1 Phycisphaerae bacterium | reverse complement strand
TGCGCTCGCGTGCGGCGTCACGGCGCGCCGGTCGCCGTCAGAGCGCGACGCTGGCGGAGTTTTCTGCGCGCTTCATACTTGATGAATAATCCGGGATAGGCCATGGCGTCGGGATTGAAAAACGCGCGGTGCACGCGCTCGGGCGGGGCGCGGAGAACGCGATGCAATCGAACTGTGCCGGTGGTCATGTGGCTGAATTCCCGTTTCTGTACGTGCGGGCGGTTCGTGCAGACTGTTCGTGCAGGCTTTGGGCATGCAACGCTTCCTGCTCCTCCCAAAGGGGCTGGCGCCGATCGCGCGAAGAGACCTCTGCCACCGCTGCCAGGGCAATGGGCGAAGATGCTATCAGCCACGATTCGGTCCCATGTTCGCGCCGTGTGCCGGGCCATGGTGTTCTCGCCTCCGAGGTCGCATCCTCTCACCCGCCGCGGTGGTTGATACGCTTCTCTGGTTCCCTGGCGCCGCGTCGGCGCGTCCTTCATCCCGCGAGGAGAGACCCCTATGCAAAGCACCGCGCACCTCACGGCCATCGCCGCCGTCTCGTTGTCACTGGCTATGGCGACTGCGACGTTCGCCAGCCCGGCGGAAACACTCGCCTTCGTCGGCGCGCCGACGCCGGGTTCGGGCGCGAATCTCGTCGATGTGCTCAACGATCCGTTCGTGACGCGTGACGGCCGGGTCGGCTTCACCGGCGCGATTGACGTCGCTGGCACCAACGTGCACTTCGTGTGGTTCGACGGCCAGATCGTGTGGCTCAACAGCGACGCGTTGCCGATCCTGCTCACGGGGGCGGAAGGCACAATGGGCGTGAGCGACGCAGGCAATTGGATCTACAGTCCGACCGAGAGCGGGTCCGATTCCGTGTGGAAGGACGGCGCGTCGTTCGCGGTCGAGACGCAGCGCGCGCCCGGCTTTGACGGCCAGTTCCTCTCGTTCTGCTCCCGACCGCAGATGGATGCAGACGGCACGCCAACATTCGTCGCGGGCATCACTGCGACGCAGGGTGGGGGAACGCAGTTTCGAGCGCTCTATTCCGGAACCAGCGTGATTCTCGCCGGTGGCGACATTGTGAGCGGCGAGACGATTTCCACTGGATCGTCGGTCGGCTTCTCGTACGACTTCTCATCGGACGGCAGCAACTACATCGCCAAGGCGATCATCGCCGCGCCCACAGCGAGCAACGATGTCATCGTACTGAACGACGAGATCCTGGCCCGCGAGGGCGAATCCACCGGTGCCGGTGACAACTGGCAGACCTTCAGTGATGTGAAGACCAACAGCCTCGGCGACTACGCGATGATCGGCGACACCGATGCCGCCTCGGCGAGCGACGGCTACCTTGCCTTCAATGATGCGTTGGTCGTGCGCGAAGGCGACACCATCGGTGGCGGCTTCACGCTCACAGGCAACGCATCTGCGGTCGGCCTCAACGATGTGGGACAAGTCGGCGCGATCTGGAACAGCAACATGGGCGACGTGCTCTTCGTGCTGACGCCCAATCGCGCTGGCGCTCCCACGCTCGACATCCTCGCGAAGGTCGGCGACCCGGTCGACCTCGACGGCGACGGCACCGACGATGCGACCATCACCGACTTCAACGCGAGCACGATCATTGCCCCGGGACTCGACCTGCCGCGTCAGTGCCGGGTGTGCGCGCGAGTCGACGTGGAGGATGCCAGCGGCGCCGAATTCGTCGCGATCGTCTGCGTGCCGCTGCCAGCAGCGCCGGACCTCGCAAATCTCGACGGTGTCAACGGCGTCAACGGCGCCGATCTCGCGGTCCTTCTCGGAGGATGGGGAGCGGCCGGCATCGCGGATCTCAATTGCGACGGCACCGTTGATGCTGCCGATCTCGCGATTCTGCTCGGTTCGTGGGGGTGACTGAAGGGGCTCATCGGTGTTGCGCCTGCTGAGAATCGCGAAGACTCGTCCAAAATTGCCGCCTTCGCCAACGTGGCGGAGACCAGCACGCCCGGTGCCGATCACGGCCCTCTGCCGTGATGAGTGTGCAGTACATCGGGCTGGCCGACCTTGGGGAAGCCGGCGGCAGGCTGTGCCCCTTGCAGCCGAGCTACGCGAAGTTCCAGCGCGTGCTCTTCATCCGGGGCGACGACGTGTACGCGCCGCAACGGCACGCGACGAACGGGCGGGCTTGCTCGCGGGCAAGCCCGCTTTCCTTTCTTCGCGAGCGGGCTTCGCGACCGGAAACTCCGCAGGCTGCGGCCGCGCCGCTTCAGTTGAGTCCAACTTGCACTAATCTACAGTGCCCCCTTCGACAAACGGAACTGCTCCACGCATGGCCCGGCTCTCGGAACACGACGGCAAGCGCCTCCTCGCCCAGCACGGGATGGCGGTTCCGCGCGGTCTGGTCGCGCGGTCCGCCGCAGAAGCGGAGCGCGCCGCCGCCACGCTCGGCTGTCCGGTCGTCGTGAAGATCCAGGCTTGGACCACCGGCCGCGCCGCGCTCGGCGGCGTTGCGTTCGCGAGCTCTCCCGCGGAAGCCGCGACGCACGCTCGACGCATGCTTGAACTCACGGTCGGTCAGTTTCCCGTCGAATCCGTTCTCATCGAAGAGAAGATCGACATCGCCCGCGAGCTCTTTGTCTCGCTGGCCGTCGACGATCGCGATCGCGCGCCCGTTCTGCTTTTCTCGCCCGTCGGAGGATCCGGTGTTGAGGAGCGCGCTGCCTCGACCTCGCGCATTCGGTGCAACGTCGGAACGGGACCGGACGAAGCCGCACTCACGGCAGCCGCGCGAACTGCAGAAGGCGTCGCGGCGCCGCAGATCGTCGCCGCGTTGCGTGCGGTCTTTGACGTCGCCAAAGCATCGGAAGCCCGCAGCGTCGAGATCAATCCGCTTACGGTCACGCGCGACGGACGCATCGTCGCCGCCGACTGCCGCGTGACCATCGACGACTACGCGGTCTTTCGCCATCCCGAACTCGGCATTGAAATCGCCCGAGAATTCGATCATCCGCCGACAGCGCTCGAGCGCGTGGCGTACGCGGTCGAACAGGCCGATCATCGCGGCACGTTCTACTTCGCGCAGCTTGCAACTGCGGCGCCGGCCGGATCCCGCGGGCTCATCGGCTTCCATGGTGCCGGCGGCGGCGGATCGATGATGGCGATGGACGCGATCACGGCCGAAGGATTCACCGTCGCGGACTTCACCGACACCTCGGGCAACCCGTCGAGCGCGAAGGTCTACCGCGCGGCCCGCATCATCCTGAGCCAGCCCGGCCTCGTCGGCTACTTTGGTTCGGGCTCCGGCGTCGCGAGTCAGGAACAGTTCTGGTCGGCGTATGGATTGGCGAAAGCGTTCTGGGAACTTCAGCTCGACATTCCCGCAGTGGTCCGGCTCGGCGGCAACACCGAAGACCGCGCGGTGGAGATTCTCACCTCGGCCTCGCGCGATCTGTCGTCGACAGTCGAGGGATATCGCAAGACTGACGCGCCGGCATTCATCGCGCGCCGCTTCGCGGAGCTCGTCACGGCAGCGAATGGTCGGACATGGAAGCCGCGCGGGCGGCGCGTGCCCGCGTACGTCGGCGCAGCGTCATCGCTCTCGATGCCGATCAAAGGCGCGACGGTGTGGATCGACGCCGCGTGCTGGAATGACGCACGCGCGATCGTGATCGCCAACTCGTCGGGCCTTGTGCGCGACGGCGACGGCAGGCCCGCGTTCACGCTCCCCGCCGCGGAACTCGCCGGTAAAGACAGCGAGTTCATCGCCTGCGAAGTGGAATGCCGCCGAGCCGGCATCGGTGCGCTCTTCGTCGATCTCCAGGTGCCGAATCTTGCGGAGGCGCACTGACCGATGGCGATCCTCGTCGATGAAACAAAGCGCGTAATAATCCAAGGCATCACCGGGCGCGAAGGCATGGCCCGCACGCGGCTGATGCTCGACTACGGCACGCGCGTCGTCGGTGGCTGCACGCCGGGCAAGGGCGGAACGCAGGTGCTCGGACTGCCCGTGTTCGACACGGCACGCGACGCTGCCGCCGCGCTCGGAACAATCGATATCTCGGTGCTCTTCGTGCCGGCGCCGATGGTCAAACCTGCAGCCATCGAAGCGTTCGAAGCGGGTGTCAAGCTCGCGGTGCTCGTCGCCGATCGCGTGCCGGTGTGGGACGCGATGGAGATAGCCGCGTGCGCCCGCGCGAACGGCGCGGAGTTCGTCGGACCGAACACGCTCGGCATCATCAGTCCCGGCAAAGCAGTCGTCGGCATGATCGGCGGCCGCGCGGAGTCCGCTCGCGCCTGGTTCAAGCCCGGGCGCCAGGGCGGCGTCGGCGTGATCTCGCGATCGGGCGGCATGGCCTCGAGCACCGGCTACTACCTCGGGCAGGCGGGCGTGCGCCTGAGCACGATCGTGCACATCGGCGGCGACGCGGTGCTCGGACTGCGAATCCCCGATATCGCACTGCGCTTTGAAGCTGATCCCGCGACCGATGCGATCGTTGTCTTCGGCGAGATCGGCTCGTCGCAGGAAGAAGAACTCGCCGATCTCATTGCGACGCGCCGCGTGACCAAGCCCGTCGTGGCGTACGTCGGCGGCAAAGCTGCAAAGTCCGGGACGCGCTTCAGTCACGCCGGCGCGATCATCGAAGGCAACAGCGGCACGCACGCGGGCAAGGTCACCGCGCTGCGCGCCGCCGGCGCGATGGTCGTCGATTCGTTCGGCGATCTGCCCGCTGCCACGGTCGACATTCTGAAGCGCACGCCGAACGCGACGTCGCTGATGTCTGAAGCGGAGAAGAGCGCCGTGTGGGCGAGCGCCGTCACGAAGATCGCACCAAACCGTGTCGCGGTGCGCGGCTACGACATCGCAGAGCTCATGGGGCGGATCAGCTTCGGCGCCGCGGTCTATCTCATCCTGCAAGGCGACCTTCCTGACGAGCGGACCGCGCGGCTCATGGACGCGATCCTCGTCTCGAGCATCGACCACGGTTGCACGCCGCCGAGCACGCTTGCCGCGCGCACTGTCGCGAGCACCGGTGCATCGCTCTCGTCGTCGGTCGCGGCGGGGATCTCGTCGATCAATCGCCATCACGGCGGCGCGATCGAAGATTGCGCGCGCCTTCTTGCATCGCTTATCGAGACCGCGCGGCGCGACAGCGTGACACTCGACGCAGCAGCCGCTGCGCTCGTCGTCGACGTGAAATCGAGCGGCACGCGGATCTCCGGCTTCGGCCATCGCATTCACACGAAGGATCCTCGCACGGCGCGGCTGCTCGAGCTGGCGCGCGATGCAGGTCTCGAGGGCGATCGCGCACCGCACATCGCGGCGGCGCTCGCGCTGCAACGGGCCTTCGCGGCGACCGGGAAGCCGCTGCCGATCAATGTCGACGGCGCGCTCGGCGCGATCCTGGCCGATCTCGGACTTGACCCCCGCCTTTTCAACGGCATTTTCATGATCGCGCGCACGCCGGGGCTTGTCGCCCATGTGATCGAAGAACAGACGCGCGAGCGCCCCATGCGCCGCATCGACCCCGAGCGCCACTCCTACGACGGGCCGCTCAACCGTATATTCTCGCCGAGGAACACGCAGTGAACGACAGCCTCACCCAGATCGCCGAGCTCTTTCCCGACATCATGCAGATCCGGGACGCGTCGCTCCGGGACCGCGTCGCCGCCGTGTGGAGCGAGGCGCTCACGACCGGGTGCGGCGGGCGAGGCTGGACGTTCTCCGAGATCCGGGCGATTCCGTTCACGCTCCTCGCAGGCAAGATCGACCTGCGCTTCGTCGAACACTTGAACTCGTGTTGCAAGCAGTGCATCGCGATCACGAAGGTGCTGCGTGAAGTCTTCGGCGATCGGGTGCCGGTCAATCTCGATCATCTCATCGCCGGTTCCTTGCTCGCTGACGTTGGCAAGATGCTGGAGTTCGACAAGGACGCGAACGGCCAGGTCGTCAAGGGGCGCTACGGCGATATGCTGCGCCACCCGTTCAGCGGCGTGGCGCTGGCGTTCAAGCACGGCATTCCCCCTGAAGTCATGCACATCGTCGCGACGCACAGTCACGAAGGCGACAAGACCGAGCGCACGATCGAGAGCTGGATCTTTCACCACGCCGACTTCATCGACTTCGACATCGCGAAAGTGCTGGGCAAGGCTGCGAAGACCTAAGGCTGCGAAGACCTGACACCAGGACACTCCCATGCCACTGACTCTCGTCGAGAAGATCGCCACGCGGCATGCTGAAGGGCTGAAGCCCGGCGAAGTCGTGCGCTCCGGCGACTTCGTGTCGATCCGTCCGAAGCACGTGATGACGCACGACAACACCGGCGCCGTCATCCCCAAGTTCCGCGAGATCTTCAAGTCGTCTGGCGCGGCACCGCGCATCAACGACGCGCACCAACCAGTCTTTGCGATCGATCACGACATTCAGAATCTCACATCGGAAAACCTCGGCAAGTACGCGAAGATCGAGCAGTTTGCGCGCGAGCACGGCGTCGACTTTTTCCCAGCCGGTACCGGAATTGCACATCAGATCATGGTGGAACAGGGCTACGTGGTGCCGGGCTCGATGGTGGTCGGAAGCGACTCGCACTCGAATCTGTACGGCGCGATCGCGTGCCTCGGCACGCCGGTCGTGCGCACCGACGCCGCGAGCATCTGGGCGACAGGCGCAACCTGGTGGCAGGTGCCGGTCGTCGCGCGCGTCACACTGCGCGGACGACTTCGTTCAGGCGTAACTGGCAAGGATGTCATCGTCGCGCTCTGCGGCGTCTTCGCGCACGACGAAGTGCTCAATCACGCCGTCGAGTTCGTCGACAGCGATGGCGGCATTGCAGCGATGTCGATGGACCAGCGCATGTCCATCTCGAACATGACGACCGAGTGGGGCGCGCTCGCCGGACTGTTCCCTTTCGACGAGACGCTGCGCGCGTACCTTGAAAACCGTGCGGACCTGTTTGCCGCCGGAGCGCGGCCGGGCACGCTGCGCGACGGCTCGCGCGGTGGCTACACACGCAGCGACGTCGCCCGTTGGTGGAGTGAACGCGCCGCATCGACCGCAGACGCGGATGCGCAGTACGCCATCGAACTTTCGCTCGACCTGTCCACGATCGTGCCGCACGTCTCGGGCCCGAACGACGTGAAGACGATGCACTCGCTGCCGGCCATCGAGGCGCGGCGCGTCGCGATTCAGAAGGCGTGGCTCATGAGCTGCGTGAACGCCCGCTACGAGGATCTCGCCGCAGCGGCGAACATCATGCGCGGCAAACGCGTGGCCGACGGCGTCGAGTTTTATCTCGCCGCTGCGAGTGCCGAAGTGCAGGCGCACGCCATGCGCGACGGCCACTGGAAGGCGCTGGTCGACGCGGGCGCGATCGAGCTGCCGCCCGGATGCGGCACGTGCATCGGTCTCGGCCGCGGCACCATCAAGGCGGGTGAGACCGGGATCTCCTCGACGAATCGCAACTTCGAAGGGCGGATGGGCGATCGAGCGGGACAGGTCTATCTCGGTTCTCCGGCAGTGGTCGCGGCGAGCGCTCTCGCGGGCTACATCGCATCGCCGGTGCGCTTTGACGATGAACAACCGAAGTGGTCGGCCGCAGTGCGCCCTGTCGTCGCACAGGCGCCGGCGAGTGTCGAAGTGATTGACGGCTTCCCCGCACTCGTGCGCGGTCGTCTGCTCTTCCTCGACAAGGACAACCTGAACACCGACGGCATCTACGCAGGCAAGCACACGTACAACGACGCGATCACCCCGGCGGAGATGGCCAATCTCATCTTCGAGAACTACGACCCGACGTTCCGCACGATCGCGCAGCCTGGCGACGTGATCGTCGGCGGCCTCAACTTCGGCACCGGCTCCTCGCGCGAGCAGGCGGCGACCGCGCTCAAGTATTTCGGCATCCCGTGCGTCATCGCCACGAGCTTCAGCGAGACATACAAGCGCAATGCGTTCAACAACGGATTCGTGGTGTTCGAATGCCCGGAGCTCGTGAAGACGCTGCGCGCTTCATCGAGCGGCGCGAAGACCGCGCTCGTCGGTGACATTGCCATTGACTACCGCCGCTCGACGCTTACCGCATGCGGGCGGTCGTTTGTGTTTCCCGCGCTGAGCCCGGTTGCCCAACGACTCGTCGTCGCCGGTGGCGCCGAGGCAGTTGTGGCGCGCCGAATTGCCGCTTCACTCCCCTCCTGAGGAATCAGACAGCCATGGCCAAGTACTCGATCGCATGGATGCCCGGAGACGGCATCGGCAATGACGTAATGGAAGCGACCCGCATCGTGCTCGACACGATGAAACTCGACGCCGAATATGTTCCGTGCGACATCGGCTGGGAGTTCTGGTGCCGCGAAGGCAATGCGCTTCCAGATCGCACGGTGAAGGCGCTACAGGGAACGACCTGCGGGCTGTTCGGTGCCATCACGAGCAAGCCCCAGGACGACGCGAAGGAAGAGCTCGCGCCAGAACTCAAGTCGAAGGGCCTCGTCTACTTCAGCCCGATCGTGAAGCTGCGGCAGATGTTCAACCTGCACACGAACATGCGGCCGTGCAAGAGTTACCCCGGCAATCCGCTGAACTATCGCGGCACGCTGCAGGCGAACCCATCTGGAGGTGAGCTGCTCATCGATCAGGTGGTGTTTCGCGAGAACACCGAAGGCATGTACGGCGGCGTCGAGTTTTACCCGCTGCCGGAGAGCGTCTACACGGCGCTTTGCGCGAATCCGAAGATGAAGCCGTGGAAAGACAAGGGCCTCGAGAACGTCGCGCTCTCGACGCGCATCATGAGCAAGCAGGGCTGCGCGAGCATCTGCCGGCAGGCGTTTGAGTTCGCGAAGAAGAATGGCCGCAAGCGCGTCACGCTGATCGAGAAGCCCAACGTGCTGCGCGAGACCGGCGGCCTGATGATGCGCGTCTTCCGCGAGATGGCCAAGGAGTATCCCGGCATTTGGGCCGATGATGCCAACATCGATGCCATCTGCATGTGGATGTTCAAGAACCCGCAGGACTACTCGGTGCTCGTCGCCGAGAACATGTTCGGCGACATCGTCAGCGATCTCTGCGCGGGACTCGTCGGCGGACTCGGCTTCGCCCCAAGCGCGAATCTCGGGGACAAATACGCGGTATTCGAACCGACGCACGGCAGCGCGCCGAAGTACGCGGGGCAATACAAGGTCAACCCGATCGCAATGCTGCTCACCGCGCGGATGATGCTCGACTGGCTCGGCGAAAAGGAGCGTGCTGCAAAGCTCGAGTCCGCAATCGCCCGCGTCATCAAGGAAGGCAAGGTCCGCACGTACGACCTCGGCGGATCCGGATCCACGCTCGACGTCGCAAAGGCAATCGCGGCATACGCGGCGTGATCGCGGCCCTGCCGGAAGAACACAGAGAGGCACAGAGGACGCAGAGACGGCAAGGAGACTTCTCC
>JAWXBD010000121.1:0-2996 GCA_034439815.1 Phycisphaerae bacterium | reverse complement strand
GTCCCATTGACATCGCGCGTCCTCCTTGACGGTGCGAGTTGTACAGGCGTCAGGCGGAGAGGTTGCGCCAGTTTCGAGGTTTCGCCACGGACTGGTAGGGCTGACGTTGGAAACCATGGGATGAAGGGGCCGATGTCAGGAGGTCGTTGCGATTCAAGTCTAGCACCTCCTGTGTGAATCTCCTCGCGGCCAGCGAAATGCGAGCTTCGGGGACCCGCTCGACAACTCGACGCATGTGATCGGAAGTGAGAGATCGCAAACGATCGAGCGACGCTGCCGCTGCAGTGGGACGCAGGTGGGCAGCGCGATGAAATGCCTTCATGGGCGAGATCGGGTGCGAAGCATCCTCTGAACGAAACCAGCGACCTTTGGCTCGGTCCAGATATCGCTGCACCGTCCGGTTCGCATCTTTCCCATCGAGCCGAGCGAGCCGATCCGTTTCGGAGATCTCACGTCCAAGGCTCGAGGCATGGTCATATGTCGGCGCCAATGCAGCACGGTGGATTGCGGGGATTGCATCTGCGGCACTCACTATCCCAATCGAATCTCGCATCACGTCCGGCGGTCCGAACTCGTCGCGCGACAGAACCTCCAGCACGTTGTCGACCGTGTGCTGCCGGACGCGAAAGTGGTTGCCGTGTGCCGGATAGTGCGAGCCCACGAACTCGACCATCAGCTCGTTGCCGTGAGTGAGCGATCGGACAATCCCACTTCGTGCAGTGGACGTGAAGTCGCGACTCACGATCCAGGGAAATCCTTCATACTCAGCGAGCTCCACGTGCGCGTGCGCAATAGCCAAGGGCCGATGCAAGCTCGGCCGCGATCTTCTCAGCCCAATCCTCGCCGTGATCGATCCGATTGAACTTGAACAGGCATCGCTGCTGATTCTCGTCCCGAAACCAAAACTTACGCTTGCTCCCCATCGGCTCTTCACGTCCTGGGGCGTCGCGCGGCACGGAGATGATGCGATAGCGATTGTCGCCACTGTGCATTGAGTCATCCACCGAGAGGCGGGACGCGGGAGGGTTCGCTGATGGAACACAATACCACCGAGAGCGAAGCTGTCTGCGCAAGAACGGAAGCCGTGCGCAGATCGACCAAGGACCAGCCCCGGCCCCCGAGTGCCGCTCAAGCGCCGCGCATGAACTCGCGCATGAAACCCGCCAGCGCCTCGCACCCGGCGAACGGCATCGCGTTGTAGATCGACGCGCGAATGCCGCCGAAAGTGCGGTGGCCTGCGAGACCGTCGAGGCCCTGCGTTGCCGCTTCGCTCGCGAACTGCGCTTCGAGTTCGGCGCTGCCCAGGCGGAACGTGATGTTCATGCGCGACCGGCTCGCTGCGTGGGCGCACCCGCGATAGAAGCCGCCGCTCGTGTCGATCGCGTCGTAGATAAGCGCCGCCTTCGCCTCGTTGCGGGCTTCCATCGCGGCGACGCCGCCTTCGTCGAGAATCCATCGGCAGCACAGTCCGATCGCGCGGATGCCGATCGTGTTCGGCGTGTTCAGCCGCGAGCCAGCTTTCGCATGCTCGCGATACGAGAACATCGGCGACAGATCCGTGCGTGCTGTCGCGAGAAAATCTTTGCGGACGAGCGCCAGCACGTTGCCGCTCAGTCCGATGTTTTTCTGGGCGCCGGCGAAAATGAAGCTGTGCCGCGCGAGGTCAAACCGGCGGCTGAAGATGTCGCTCGATGCATCACGCACGAGCGGCGCCGTCGCATCCGGCGCCCCGAAGAACTGCGTGCCTTCGATCGTGTTGTTCGAGCAGTAATGCAGATACGCGTGGCCGGCAGCGGACGGCACCTCGCGATGGCCGGGCACGCGGTCCCACCCCGAGTCCTTGCCGCTCCAGAGAATGCGCACGTCGCCATGGCGCCGCGCTTCGGGAATCGCCTTCGTCGTCCAGATGCCAGTGTCAATGAACGCTGCGCTGCGGCCGTCGCCGAGAAAATTCAGCGGGATGAAGCCAAAGTGCATCGTCGCGCCGCCCTGCAGAAACAGCACGTCCCAGTCGTGGCCAAGACCGCTCACTGCGCGCACCGCCTGGACCGCGTCATCAAGCACGCGATCAAACACCGGGCCGCGATGGCTGTGCTCGGCGATGCCAATGCCGGTGCCGTCGATCGACCAGAGTTCCTCGCGCAGCTGAAGCAGCACGGGTTCGGGAAGCACAGCGGGGCCGGACGAAAAATTGAAGCGGCGCTCAACCATGTTTCAGGCATGTTTCAGGACATCGCGCGAAGCCACCTCTACCGCTTGATCAGCGTGATCGCGGTGCCCAGCACGTTTGGATTCTTGCGGATCGTCAGGATGTGCTCTTCGCTCGGCAGCCGCGACAGCTGGATTTTCGCGCACGCCGCTTCGCCGCCGTCGTAGACGACGTTGTCCATTTCTTCAACGTTGATCTGCGCCTGGCCCAGCGTGTAAAAAATATGCGCGAGCACGCCGGGCTTGTTCAAATGCCGCACGGTGAGAATCGCGGTCGCCGGAGTCGCCGCCGCGCGGTTCACGCAGTTGGGCACTTGGCCGGTTTCCATCCACGCCTTGACGACACGAAACGCCTCCGCCGAGGTCGCGCGATGCGCCTGGTCCGTGAGCGCGCCGATGCGGTGCGTTGCATAGACGCCCGGGAGATCGAGGAGCGGATTCTGGATCGCGCCCACGCCGCCCGTTCCCCCCGGTTCGCCCGTCAGTCCGTCGAGACCGCATCGCAGACCTTTATCGACGACAGCTTTCGCGAGCGCAGTTTCGTCGATGACCTGACCGCGGCTGATGTTGACAAGCGTCGCACCGGGCCGCATCGCATTCAGAAACCTTTCGCCGATCAAGCCGGCCGTCGATGACGTCGCAGCAACGCTCACGCTGACGACGTCACTCAGACGAGCAAGATTCACGAGACTCGCGCAGTAGTCGATGCCCGCCTGATCGGCCGTCTCCTCGGTGAGGCGCGGACTCCATGCGACGACGCGCATGCCAAACGCCTTGGCACGGGCCGC
>JAWXBD010000120.1:0-4789 GCA_034439815.1 Phycisphaerae bacterium | reverse complement strand
CTCAAGCAGCTTGGCAAGGTGGCCCGGCTCGAGGTCGATCGGAAGCAGACGACCGTGGATGGCACCAGCGCACCGCTGCCCGGGGCCCGGGTCGAGCAGCAGCCCACGCGATTCACGATCTCGCTCTACAACCTCGCGAATGTCGCCCCTCGGCTCACGACGACGGCCACGCTCGCCAGTGGCGATGTCGAGGCTGGCTATAAGCAGATCATGACGCTCGTGGAGAAGGCGGGCGGCCGGATTGTGACCTCGCAGCTCCAGCGGCCGCAGCCCGATCAGATCGTGGCAACCCTTCAGATCGAGGTTCCTTCGGCGCAGGCTGCGGCAACCCAGGCGGCGATCACGGGGCTCGGCGAGATGATGAACCTTCAGTTGTCGGAGAACCCCGACACCGCCAATGTGACAACCGCGAAGCAGGGATTTTCAGTGCGGATGATTTCAGCGGCGGGCGTAGCGGCCAGAGAGACGGTGACGCTTCAGCTCGCGAGCCCCGATGTGGTCAAGGCGCATCAGACTTTGACAGACCTCGCAGCCACGCTCGAAGCCCGTGTCGTGCAGTCGAATGTGACCGAAGGGAACGGAGACAGCGTCAACGCCGTTCTCCAGGTGGACCTCCCTCGTGCAGCGATCCAGGAGTGGGACCAGGCCCGGCAGGATGCGGGCGATGTGCTGACGCGGTCGGTTGTGCGATCCACCGACATCCAGAACACGCTCGACAGTAAGCTGCGGATCAACCTGACGTTGTTCCCGGCTGACCGGCTCCCGCCGCGACAGGTAACGACAGCCACGCTTCGGGTGCGGTCGTCGGAGTCGCAGGAGAAGGCCTTCCTCGCGCAGGCGACGCAGCTCGGTGGGCGATTGATCGACCAGACGGTGACCCTCGACACGGAAGGCCGCGGCACCGCGAGGATTGTCTTCGACGTTCCGCGAGACAAGGCGGCGACGATTTTTGAAGCGATGAGGTCCGCAGGCGAGATTCGCTCGATGAACACATCGACCAATCCGCAGGCTCCGGAAGGGCCACTCTCGCGAACGCGGTTTGAGCTTCAGTTGAGCGAGGGCGAGGCGCTCGTCGGGGCAGAAAACGGGCTCTGGTCGAGCATCAAGGCGGGCCTGGCAACGAGCCTCAAGGGGCTTGGCTATAGCCTCCGGCTCCTCGTGGTCGCGATCTGCCTCGTGGCACCCTGGGCCCTTGTGCTCTGGGGCGGATGGAAACTGATGCGACGCAAGGCCAAGATGCCGACGCAGTGAAGCTGTGATCATCACTGCCACATGTGGTGCCGCCTGCGAATGGGCCGCCGATGGAGTGCAATGAGCTCGTGCAGGCCCGCGGTGGACCCCGGTTTGCGCTCGGCCCGAAAAGCGCTGCTCCCAGGGCCGGTTCTCGGGGGAGTTCGCGGCCGTCCGACGCGGCGCAAGACAGTTGCAAGCCGCATCAGCTATGTTCAGCACCCAACGAGCATCCTTCCAATGAGCATCCTTCAGACCGTTGAGGAAGGGCCTTTGACCGTCCTGTCCTTCTATGAACGGTTTTTCTCACTCGCTGAATTCTTATCGCGAATTGCGGCAGCGGCAGCGGCGTGATGAATTGATGGACCAGCCGACGATCGGCGAGGTCGAACATCGGCAGGCGCTGGCCGGACTGGCACGGATCAATTGGCTGAGCAACAGCAGCGGGATATTTTGGCCGCCGCTACGGCGACTGGCGGACACACTCGATCACCCGCTGCGTGTGTTGGATGTCGCTTGCGGCGGTGGCGATGTGACGATCGCGCTCGCCCAGCGCGCTCGCCGCGCGGGGCTGGCTTGTGAATTCACCGGCTGTGATATGAGCGCCGTCGCGCTGGCTGTTGCTCGCGACCGCGCCGACGCGGCACGATTGCCGGTCACGTTTTCGCAGCTCAATGTTTTGGAATCGCCGCTGCCGGACGATTTCGACGCGATCATTTGTTCGTTGTTCTTGCATCATGTGGATGAACCGGACGCTGAAACGCTGTTGCGGAGCATGGCCGGCGCGACGCGGCGGATGGTGCTGGTGAACGATTTGGCGCGGAGCCGGTACGGATATTTTTTGGCCCAAGTCGTCGCCCGGATTTTGTCGCGGTCGCACGTTGTTCACGTGGACGGTCCGCTGTCCGTGGCCGGCGCGTTTACGCCCGACGAGGCGGTTGCGCTCTCACTACGAGCTGGCTTAACGGGGGCGACGGTTCGCCGGCATTGGCCGGAACGGTTCTTATTGGAGTGGCACAAATCGTGATTCCTGCACCCGCCATGTTGAAATCCGCCCGCGTCGCAGCCGACGTGTGGGACGCCGTCGTCATTGGCGCGGGACCGGCTGGCGCGGTCGCGGCGCGGCAATTGGCGCTGGGCGGGGGGCGCGTGCTGCTCGTCGATCGCAAACTTTTTCCTCGCCGCAAAGTGTGCGGCGGGTGTTTGAGCGCCAGCGGTCTGGCCGTTTTGGATTCACTCGGCCTGCGCGAGAACGTGCTCGCGCTGCACGGCGTCCCATTGCGACAGTTTCACGTACGTGGACGCGCCGGCGAATTTGTCTTGCCGCTGCCGGAAGGCGTTGCAGTTTCCCGCGCCGCGTTGGACACTGCGCTCGTCGATGCGGCAGTCGAATCGGGCGTTGTGTTTCAACCGCACACGCGCGCGACCGTCGGGCCGGCGAACGACGATGCGCGGCTCGTCTCGCTCCACCGGGAGGGAAGCGGACTTTCCGCCACCAACGAAGTCGCCGGCCGCATCGTGCTGGCCGCCGACGGGCTCGGGCATCCATCGTTAAACGACTTGCCAGAGTTCGCCAGCCACGCGGCCGATGGCTCGCACATCGGCGCGGGCTGCGAAGTGTTGGATTCGCCGGCCGAATATGCAGCCGGCACGATACACATGGCGGTCGGCCGCGCCGGCTATGTCGGGCTGACGGTCGTCGAAACCGGAGCGCTCAACGTCGCCGCCGCGTTCGACGCCAGCTTCGTGCGCGAATGCGGCGGACTCGGCCCCGCCGCGGCTGCCGTGTTGCGTGAAGCGCGTTGCCCGGCCATTCCTTCGCTGGCGGACGCGGACTGGCTCGGCACACCGCTGCTCACGCGCCGCGAATCGCAGCTCGCGGCGACGCGGTTGTTCGTGTTGGGGGATGCGGCCGGTTACGTGGAACCGTTTACGGGCGAAGGGATGACGTGGGGGATACACGCCGCGTGGGCCGTCGCACCGCTCGCGCTCCGCGCGGTGAACGATTGGCAACCGGCAATGATTCGCGAATGGACCGTGACGCACCGGCGGCTCGTCGGTCGCCGGCAGCGCATTTGTCGCGCCGTGGCGAGCGTGTTACGACATCCCTGGCTCGTCGCCGGTTTGATTCGAGTGCTTTCGCTCGCGCCGGGCGTTGCTCGACCTTTGGTACGTTTCATCAATTCACCGCCGCCGATCACCGCGGCTCAACCGGAACGGACACGGCACGCCGTGGAAAGCATATGAGTTTCTCGATTCTTGGATTAGGCACGGCGGTGCCCCCGCACGCAATGAGTCAAGCGGAAGCCGTCGACTTAGCTCGCCAAGTCATCTGCGAGACGGATGAACAGGCGCGGCTGCTGGCAGCCCTGTATCGCCTCGCGGGCGTCGCCAACCGTTACTCAGTGCTGCCGCATCGGATCGCGCTGGAGTGGCTGCCGAATGCGGACGCGACAGCAACCGGCGAGGTCGATACGGCAGTAGAAAAAAGCCTCGGCCCGACAACGGGCGAGCGGATGCAGTTCTTCGTCGAACACGCGGCCGCGTTGGCGCAACAGGCCGCGCAGCGAGCGCTCGATGATTCCGGCATTGATCGTCGGCAGATTTCGCATTTGGTGACGGTGTGTTGCACCGGCTTTGCCTCGCCCGGGGTGGACGTGGATCTCATGTGTAACTTGGGACTGCGGCCGACGACGCAACGGATTCACGTTGGGTTCATGGGTTGCCATGGCTCGATCAACGGCTTGCGAGTAGCTCACGCCATCACCACCGCCGACCCGGCCGCGCGCGTGTTGTTGTGCGCGGTGGAATTGTGCAGCCTGCATTACCGGTTTCAGTGGGACCCGGAACGCATCGTCGCGAACGCGCTGTTTGCGGACGGAGCGGCGGCGATCGTGGCCGGTGGCGAAGCGACACCGGCGGGGGGCTGGGGCGTGGCCGCCACGGGTTCGTGCCTGTTGCCGGATTCGCAAGACGCCATGACGTGGCGGATCGGCGATCACGGTTTCGAAATGACGCTCTCCAATCGCGTGCCGGATTTGATCAATGCGCATCTACGGCCATGGCTCACGGAATGGTTGGGGAATCATGGGCACACGCTGGAAAGCATCGGCTCATGGGCGATTCATCCCGGAGGCCCGCGCGTGCTGACCGCAGTGGAAGAGGCGCTGGCGCTGCCGAAAGGTTCGACGGCGGTTTCGCGCGAAGTGCTGCGCGACTTCGGCAACATGTCGAGCGCGACGGTGCTGTTTATTCTCGAACGCTTTCGCCGCGCCAACGCTCCCCACCCTTGCGTGGCGCTCGCCTTTGGACCCGGCCTGATGGCCGAAGCGGCGCTGTTCGAGTAACTGCAACTCAACGCGCCAGACTCCCCAAGGCAGATGAGAATGAACGGGCTGGTCTTTCACATCGCGAGCGGCCAGGCGTTCCTTACGGGCCTCGCGTTCCGCGCGGCTACCTCGGAACAAACGGCAGGAGCAGTTGCCGGCGTCGCGAGCCTCGTCATGGTGCCACTGGTGAAGTTCCGGGGCACCGATATCAGCATCCGAAGCGGCCCGAT
>JAWXBD010000119.1:0-3688 GCA_034439815.1 Phycisphaerae bacterium | reverse complement strand
TAGTGTCCTTAATGACGTTCTTAATGACGTTCCGTCTCCACCATTTCGGGGCAAGTCCAGCCCGGGCGTTCCCTTCATCCTTCTTCCTTCCTTCATCCTTCATCCTTCATCCTTCATCTTCCGCCGTCCCTACCTGCCCGTAAAAAACTTCCTGATCGCATGCACCGTGACCGCGCGGCCAATCGCCGCGATCGATTCCGTCAGCGGGATTTCCTTCGGGCACACCTTCACGCAGTTCTGCGCGTTGCCGCAGTCGTTGACGCCGCCTTCGCGCATCATCAGATCGAGCCGCATGGGGGCCAGTGCCTTGCCTGTTGGATGCATGTTGAATAGCCGCGTCTGGCTGAGCACCGCGGCGCCGACGAATGCCGTGTCCCACTGCGTCGCGTCCGGTTCCTGCGTGTACTGTGGGCACGCTTCGAGGCAGCACCCGCAGCTCATGCACGTCGACAGCGTGTAGCGGACCTCCTGTTCGTGCGGCGTTTCCTTCGGACCGGATCCAAGGTCGTACGTGCCGTCGATGGGAACCCATGCCTGCACGCGGCGCAGCGCGGCGAACAGCCGCTCGCGGTCGACAGCGAGGTCGCGAACCACCGGATACTTCGACATGGGCTCGAGCGTGACGACACCGTTCGCAGCGATGCGGTCGATGAGCGCCGAGCACGCCTGCCCCGCCTTGCCATTGATGAGCATCGTGCATGATCCGCACACCTCTTCGAGGCATCCCGAGTCGTAAACGACCGGCGTCGATGGCGTGCCGTCGACGGTCGTCGGATTGGCGGCGATCCATTGCAGGCACGAGATGACGTTCGCACCGGGCTCAACTGGAACGTCAAAATGCTCCCATCGCGGCGCGGCGTCGGGTCGGTCGCGGCGGAGAATCTCGAAACGGACCGTGCGATGCTGGAGGACAGACGAGGTCGTGGCTGGAAGAGCGGCCATGGAACACGCAGTGCGGCGAAGGGGGACGGCCAAGCGAAGGGATCGGGAGTGTAGAGGAGTCGCGATCATCAGGGACGAGCGGGGGCTGCTGGAGTTTCATGCAGGAACGTCTGAAGCAGTGGACGGCGTCGCCGCCGGGTGCCGATAAGGGAGCCGCGTCGTACCCCACGTCGGTCTCCCGTCACGTACCTTCTCACGCTGCATGAGGAACTGGATTCGACTTGCCCGGCCCGGTGACTGGACGAAGAACGTCTTCGTCCTGCTCGCGCTGCTGTTCTGGCTGCCCACGCATCTTGAACTGGGTGCCGGACTCGGGGATCCCGTCGTCGCGCGCACGCTGTTCGCGACGCTGTTCGCTTTTGCGGCGTTCTGCGCAGCGGCCAGCGGCACGTACATGATCAACGACGCGCTCGATGCCACGTCCGATCGCCTGCACCCGGTGAAGCGGTCCCGGCCCGTCGCGAGCGGGGCGATCTCGAGTCATGCTGCACTCGTCGGCGGCGTCGTTTGCATTCTCGTCGGCGTCGTGCTCGGCTTTGCTGCGAGCTATGGCGCGGGCATCTGCCTCGTTGTGTACGCGGTCCTGCAGGTGCTGTACAACCTGGGGCTGAAGCGCGTCATCTTTGTCGATGTCACCACGCTCGCGATCGGATTCTCGCTGCGTGCTGCGTGCGGCGCGATGGCGATCGGCGTGCAGATCTCCGCGTGGCTCATCGCCTGCGTCTTTGCACTGACGCTCTATCTTGGATTCATCAAACGACTGTGCGATCTGACGAGTGCGCGGAAGGCGCATGCGACGGAATGGAAGAGCCGCGCAGGCTATGACAATCCGCTCGAGCTGAACTGGCTGCTTGGCGTCAGCGCGACGCTTGCGGTGCTGATGTACCTGATGTACTCGCTGTCGTCGCACGCGCAGCACATCTTCGGTGTCCGCGCCTTTGGCTTCGCGCTGCTCACGCCGCTCGTGCTGATCGTGATTCACCGTTTCTTTCGCCGCGCCAACGAAGGACTCTCCGACAGTCCGCTCTCGGCGCTGCGCGAAGACCGCGCCGTCGCCGTGGCCATCGGCCTGTTTGTCGCCGGCGTCGTTGCGACGCTGTACGTCCCGCAGGTGCGCGAGCTGATGGGGGACCTCTTCCTGATGGATCCGACCGTGGTGCGGCCATGACTGCAGAGTCCCGGCGGCGCGACATCGCGGCTGCGCTTGGACTCGTCGCCGTGGTGCTCGCGCTCACGATGCCCGCGATCCTCAGCGGCGCGCTCGGTCAGAAGGCGCGCGATCACCGGTTTCATCATCTGCCGCTGGTGCGTGAGTGGGCGGCGATGTGGCCCGTCGTCGATCTGCGCGACTACAACTCCGCGACCGGTCCGCTGTATCACTGGCTGCTAGCGGGAACCGCCCAGTTCACCGGAACGGACGGCGGTCCGGAGACCTCGCCCGCGCTGCAGATCACGAGTTCGCTGTTCGCGGCGATTGCCGGACTGATGGTCTTCTGCTTTGCCCGACGCGTTGCCCCGACAGGCTGCGCGTTCCTGGCGGGACTCGCCGTCGTCTGCTCGCCGTACGTGCTTGGCAATGCGATCTGGATGATGACCGACAATCTTTCACTCGCACTTGTCGCCGCGACCGTCGGACTGGCCGCGTTTGGAACGGTGGCGCCGTCGTCGCGTCTGATGCAAGGCGTGAGCGCCGCCGCCGCAGTCGCCACGCGGCAGGTGAACATCTGGCTGCTCGCGCCGATGACGGTGGCCTGGTGGATGTCCGGACGCCGCACGACCTGGGCTGCCGTGGTCGCGAGTCTGCTGCCGATCGCAGTGCTGCTGACGTTCGTCGTCCTGTGGAAGGGTCTTCTGCCGCCGCGGTTTCGCACGCTGCACGCGAGCGGGATCAATCTCGCGGCGATCGGTTTCACGCTCACCCTGTGCGCGGCGTACGGAGCGGTGCTGCTGGTCGCAGTCCCGGAAGGCGTGCGCGCAGTCGTCCGGCGGCCGCGACTGTTGAGCGCCACCGCGATCGGCGGCGCCGTGCTCAGCGCGCTCGGACCGAGCTTCGCGCTCGAAGCTGCAGGGCGCAACGGCGGATGGGTGTGGCAGAGCGTTGCGCGGCTGCCGGTCATCGCTGACCGCTCGCCACTCATCGTGCTCGGCGGTGCCGCAGGCGCGGTGGTGCTGGTCGCGCTCTTCGCAGCGGCTGAGCGCGCGGGACAGAAGTTCGCAGCGATCGTCATCCTGGCATCGCTCGCCGGGTTCGTGGCGGCGCACGTCGCCAACTTCCAGGTCTTTCAGCGCTACTACGATCCGATGGTGCTGCTCACGCTCGTGTGGCTCGTGGTGCTGACGAACGACCGCCGCCGCCAGTCAGTGGCGTTCGGACTGGCCGTCGCTCAGCAGGTGCTCTTCGCGATCGCTGTGCTCTACTTGCCCATGCTGGCTGCTAGGGATTGAGCCCGGCCTTCGAATAGTTGCGCAGTCTCGGCGCCGAGAGCCCAAGCTGGACGTTCTCGAAGGTGATCACCGGCCGCGCGATTGCCGCGTCAAACTTGGCCACGGTCGACTTCAGAAACTGCTCGTCATTGCGCTGCGGATAGTCGGAGCGATAGTGACTTCCGCGCGACTCCTTGCGCAGAATGCCGCCTTCGATCATCGCATCGGCCAAGAGCAGCATGTCCTGCACGGCGCGGGCATACGAGAGATTCTGATTCGTCCACAGACCGGTGTCGCTGAGACGCATGCGGGCCGCGCGGCC
>JAWXBD010000118.1:0-8893 GCA_034439815.1 Phycisphaerae bacterium | reverse complement strand
GTTCCGCACCGAGCGCCTTGAGGACGGCTCGCCGCTCGAGACTCATGGATTCCGGCATGACGAGCGTCAGCCTGTACCCGCGCGCCGCGCACACGAACGCCAGCGCGATGCCGGTGTTGCCGCTCGTCGGTTCGATGATGGGAGTCGTCGAACTGAGCGTTCCCGCACGTTCGGCAGCGTCGATCATCGCCGTCGCGATGCGATCCTTGACGCTCGACATCGGGTTGAAGAACTCGCACTTCAGCATGATGCGAGCGCCGCCCTCGGGGCGAATTCGCTGGAGACGCACCAGCGGTGTCTGAAAGCATGTGTCGAGAATGGAATCGACGACAGTCCCCGTACGATCAAGCGGCATTGCGAACACTCCGAAGTGGAAACGTGAGCCCGGAACGCACTGTAACCGTGAAGCGTCGTCGTCTCTGAGCACGACTTTCAAAAAGGGCAAAGGATCTGTGGGCGCTGGTAGTGGAACGCTACGGCATTCGGATGTGATGGCGTCCCGGCGCGACGTCGGTCAGCACGGTCGTCCGTGGGGGATGAGCGGGTCCGCCGGGCCAGGTGACTTCAATGGACTCCGCGTGCGTTGCGCTGCCGAGCCCGACGTGAATGATCGTTTCGCTCTGCTTGCCCGCGTGCCCGCCCGGGCCGGTCAGCTGCCGCACTTGAACGGCCGTCGGCGCGCCGGGCGTGGCGCACCGAATCCGGACCGTCGCGCCGTATGGCGTTCCGGCGGGGCTCTCGAGTATGAGCTGAATCGAAGGCGCCGACGAGTCGGTCCGGGACCGGTTCAGCCAGAGGCGCAGCTGGGGCATTCCGCCCGCCGCCGCCTTCATGTCCGGCGTAAAGCGAGTGAACGACTGCCCGGCGACGATGTCCATGCGCCCATCACCGTCGAAGTCGGCGGTCGCGATCTGGGCGCACCCGACGTGATCGAGTCCCGCCGCGCCTGAAATGTCTTCGAGCAGGCGACCCTGCTCATCCGGCGCGCCACGCTGGCGGAAGAGCCGCAGCCGCTCGTCGAACGGAGGCGGATCGGGATAGTCACCGCTTGCGAGAAAGAGGTCGAGTCGGCCGTCGTGATCGACGTCGACCAGTTCGGCGAAGAGATCCCCCTGATTCCAGCGCTGGGCGCCGTTCGCATCGTCGGCAGAAGGAATGCGATCGATGGAGTACGCCGCCGGGCTGGTGAAGACAGCGCCCTCGACAGACGGCGTGTTCAGCAGAAACCGCGAGCGGTCGGACGACGGCCCGGCCCACGCGTGCGTGATCTCCGCGACAAAGCAGTCAAACCGGCCGTCGTTGTTGACGTCACCGATGGCAGCGTCAAACGTGTTGCCATGCGTTCGATACGGCTTCTCCGTCGCCCGATCGAACCGAGGGTCGCTCTTCGCCCGCTCCTTCAGCCACGCCGGATACTCGCCGCTCCGTTGGGCATCACCATCGAGCTGCGCATCAGGCGCGGCGTCGCGCCACGCTCCCGACGTGTCGCGCGCGTACAGTCGGCTGGCGCGACGGCCGTACGCCAGCGCGAAGAGCTGCGGCGGCTGACTCTGCTCGCACGGCAAGAGTTCCGCGATGAGCGCTCCGTAGATGGGCCGACCCGCGGCATCACGGTCTTCGGCAAACTGCTCACGGTCTTCGGGGAGCGGGACGCGCTGCAAAAGCGGTGTGCCGTCCGGTCCTGCGGTGTTGCGCAGGAGATCCAAGGGAAACGCTTCGTTCGACGCGCCGTATCGCGCGTACCAGTTACCGATGAGCAGATCGCAGCGGCCATCGTGGTCGATGTCACCGGCCGCGATGGCGCTGGCCGTGGCCGGCGCGCTGGCGCGGATCGGAATGGGCGACGCGAACGTTCCATCACCGACGCCGCGCTGCCACCACGCATGCGGCGGCGGCGAACCCGTCGCCTCCTCGGCGGCCGCGCGCTTCGCATCGACCGATCGAAATGTCACCGCATCGGGCACCTGATCGCCGTCGAGATCAACAAAGATGCTTACGCCGTCGACGGCGCTTTCGTTGCGGGGCGGCGCGAGGCCGGCGTCCGCGACGCGCGCCAAGCGAAAGCCGTGCGGCGCCGCAGCATCCTTCACGTTCAGAAAGACCTGCTCTCGTTCGACGACCAGGTCAGGCCGTCCGTCGCGGTTGAGATCCGCAACGGCCACCCGCGCCGCGGCCAGCTTCCCGCCATCCGGCGCATGGAGGCCGACGGCTGAAGTGACGTCATCGAATCGCGGAACATCGGAGGACGAGCCCGACGCGATCACGATCAGCACGGCCAGCGGCAGCATCATGCGGCAAAGCGTACAGCGTCATTGACGAGTCCGGCGCGGCGGCGCCATCATGGAGCGCAGCATCGACCGCATGCTCTTCGTCTGGGCGGGCGACAGGCCTGCGTCCTTGGGATCCGCGCGCATCGCCGCCGTCCAATCGCTCTCCGTCGGCGTGTATCCGCTCGCCACCAGGCTTTCTTCAAACGCCTTCATGTGGCCGGCACCGTAGAAGATCGCGATGTCCTTGACCGCCGGTTCGTTCGCGACGATGTGCTCGAGATCCGCGAGAACAACCGCATTGCGGTCATCGATGAGGACCTTGACCGTGGCCTTGCCGCCGGGCATGTGATCAGCGAGTGCGTCCGCGCTGTGCGCGAGCATGTCGACGACCGCGAGCTTGACGATGCCGCTCATCGACTTCGACTGACTGATGAAGCCGATCAGGATGGCTGCGAGCTTCACCTGCAGGGAACTGCCGTCCAGGATCGCGAGGATCGCGGCGGCGCCCGGACCGGCTTGCTCGAGTCGCTCGCGCACCTCGTCAATCGTCATGTCACTGTTGCGCCAGCGCGGTTTGCTCGAGTCGATCTCGTCGAGCTGAAACGTCACGTCGAGCATCTTGGCGAGCTGCGCCTGAATGTTGCCGCCTGCAGCCTTCGCGGAGGGCTTCCGCTTCAGCGCCGGCGGTCCGTCGACGACGATGTCGTCATCGGCCGATGCGATGTCGGCTCCCGCGGATCGAAGCCGGGCAAACTCGCCGGGCGACACTCCGTCTTCCGGTGCCGGCGCCGCTTCGATCGAGTACTCGAACGGACGATCCCATGCATCGGTGAGCGAGCTCTCGATCACGGAGCGGTAGCGGGCTGCATCCTCCGCAGTCATAGCGTGCAGGTCCGCAGGGAGCTCACTCCGTTCCTCCCGATGGTGCGCAATCACGAGCTGCAGGAACTGCATGCGGCGTCGCGTCGCGGTCACCTTGGCGGCATCGTCGAGTCCCGCGGCAAACGCGCCGGCACCTGCGGGTTTGACTCCCTCGAACAGCACCACGTCGGACCGGTCCAGTCGCGTCTGCATCGCTTCGTAGAACTGCCGGTCGGCGATATGCACCGCGGCGACAAGATGCACAGCGGGCCCCGTACCGCTCGCGGGAACAAATCGGCGGGAGCAGACTTCGAGCGCCACCGATCCGTCAGGCGCTTCGCTCGCCCGCACGTACGGCTCGACGGCAGGGTTTTCTGCGGCGAGCGTGACGTGACCGACGAGACAGGCGGCGAGGATGCCGACGAACCGGGCGGGTGCAGCGAACATGGCGTCATCATCGCCGATCAGCGCCCGATCGCAAAAGGGAATAGGATCACCGTCGATGGCGTGTGCTGAAGCCTCTTCGCGAACACTGCAGCGCAATGCTCTCATCGGGCTCGTTGCAAGCGTCGGGCTGGCGGCCGTGAAGTTCGTCGCCGGAGTCCTTGGCCACTCGAGCGCGCTCGTCGCGGATGCGGTGGAGTCGCTCGCTGACTCGGTCGGTTCGATCATCGTGTGGCAGGGGCTCCGCGTCGCCCGCCGCGAACCGGATGAGGAGCATCCTTACGGATACGGCAAGGCCGAAGCGCTCGCGGCGCTGTCGGTCGGCGTGCTCTTGCTCGCGGCGGCAGGCATCATTGTGAGTAAGGCGCTCTCTGAACTCGTGACGCCGCACAACGCTCCCGCCTGGTGGACGCTGCTCGTCCTCGTCGCAGTCGTTGCTGTCAAGGAAACGATGTTCCGCTTCCTGATGAGCAGCGCCGACGAGTTTCGCTCCGACGCGGCCCGCGCGGACGCCTGGCACCATCGGTCGGACGCGATCACCTCCGCCGCGGCGCTTGTCGGAGTTGCCATCGCGGTCTGGGGCCCTGGGATGTTCGCGATGCCCAGGCTCGTCCTTGCCGATGAAGTCGCGGCACTGCTGGCGAGCGCGATCATCGTGGTGACCGCGCTGCGGCTGATGCGACCTTCCCTGCGGGAGCTGCTCGATGGAACCGATCACGAACTCGTCGCGTTGGTCCGCGCGACTGCAGCGGAAGTCGAGGGCGTTCGGCTGATCGAAAAGGTATACGTGCGCAAGAGCGGTTCGCTCTACCACGTCGACATGCACCTGCATGTGGACCCGCTGCTCTCCGTCGAAAACGGTCACGCGCTTGCGGGGCGGGTGAAAGCGAGGTTGCGCGAGCAAATCGCCAACGTGCAGCACGTGCTGATTCACATTGAGCCAGCGTGCGATGAAAGCCCCGGCGAGCGATGAACGCACGCGGCCCCCCGCGAGCCTCACCCCGCGAGCCTCACCCCGCGAGCCTCACCCCACCGTTCAGGCCTGGAACTGATGATTCGCCGTCGTGGCGTCGCGTTCGAGCTGCTCAAGGAACGATTCGAGCGTCTCACGCCGGTAGAGCCGGTAGCCGTTCATGGGGTGACGCGTGGCCCGCAGCTTGCCGTTGGCGTCCCACGCCCGCAGCGTGTTGGCACAGACACCGAGAATCAACGCCGCTTCGGTGACAGTCAAGTACCCGGAGAGTGCGGGAATCGTGCGTGGACGCAGGGTCGCATTACGGCGCGCGTCAGTTCCTTCGGCATCAATCGTGGTGGTCGGCATTGAGATCATGCTGTGAAACTCCGGGCGTTCAAATGTCGAGGTGCGTTGCTGTTCGGTCACCAAACCGAACCTGGGTTTAACCTTGGGTTCAACCTTGACGGAGACTAATGCGAGGTCGACGACACGCGGCATCGGGCAGCACATCTTGCTCCGATATGCGGGCGATTCAGGCGTTCGCCTGATGAGGGTTGGCGCTAGCGAAATGCAATCCACACGGCACCGATGCACAGTGCGATGTGACCGATCGCCGCGAGGAGAAACCGTGTGAAGTAGTGGCGCTTGGCGGTCTTGTGACGGAACAGCCGCTGGCTCGCGAACGAGCCCGGCCAGCCCCCCAGCAGTTCGAGGAGATGCAGCGTGGACTCGGGCGTGCGCCAGCCGCCGCGCGCCGCAGCTCGCTTGTCGCGCCACATGACGATGAGCACAGCGGCCGAGAGGACGGCCGAGTTGATCGTGAGAACGAAAGCGACGAGCAGCGGAGTCGAAACCATGCGTGCGGAGGCAATGATGATCGAATCAAAGCCCCCGCACGCTGGATCTCCCCCTCATGCGGAGAAATTACTGCTTTGATTTGCCGCCAAGCGCACCGATCGTCAGAAGCAGGCCGAAGAGTCCGAGGCCGATCCCGCCGATGATGTACCACGTCGTCGTCTTGGTGAAGCGTCCGGTGAAGGTTTCGCTTACTTGATCCGCCACCGAATCGGAAGCGTTCAGACCCATGATGAGTAGAACGACGCCGATGACCAGGAGGACGATTCCGATGATGCGTTGCTGGCTCATATGGTGTTTCCAGAAGCTTGAACGCAGCTCCAGGCGCTGCGGTTTGACGCGGTCTCTTAAAAGCCGCGCGGCAGAACGTCGAACACCAGCAGCAGAATCACAATCAGCAGCACCACGCCGAGGGCGCCGCTCGGTCCGTACCCCCACTTGCGGCTGTGTGGCCACGTCGGAAGTCCGGCAACCAAGAGCAGAATCACGATAATCAGAAGGATCAGTCCCACGGAAAACTCCTTTCGCTAGTTGATGTCGCAGTCAGCGCGTGCAGCGCCTTCTCGTTTGTGCTAGTGATACAACTTCAGCGATCCTTTTCGTCGCGATCGCTCCCGAATCACTCGTCAATGTGATTCTTTGAGGCAGGTGCCTCAGCATTTGCGAAGCACTTTCTGCCCGGATCTGTCGGCGCGCGTCAGCTCGTCAGCGGCTTCCGCGCGACGTCGCAGTTGAATGCCGCTCCGAACGCGAGCCCAGATTTCCATATGATCGCCTCCGCATGAGTACAACCGCGCCGCAGTCGATCGCACTGGCCCTGGGGTTCGGCGCGCTCGTTACGGTGGTCTGCCGACGAGTGGGCGTGCCCGCGCTCATTCCCCTGATCGGCCTCGGACTCCTGCTGGGACGATCAGGTGCTGGACTCGTCGACTCAGCCTCGCTCGGCGATGCGCTGCGGGCCCTCATCACGGTGGCCATCGGGCTGCTGATCTTTGAAGGATCACTGCATCTCAACCGCGAAGAGCTTCGCAATGCGTCGCGCGCGGTATGGGGCCTGCTGAGCGTGGGCGTCGTCGCGACGTGGTCGGCGACAGCGGTTCTGGCGGTCTTTACGCTCGGGTTCACCTGGCCCGTCGCGATCCTCTTAGGTGCAATTCTCATCGTGACCGGGCCCACCGTGGTCCAGCCCATCTTGAGAGTCCTTCGCGTGTCGCCGCGTCTGGACACGGCGCTGAGGGCCGAGGCGATTCTGGTCGATGCGATTGGTGTTCTCGCGACGGTGACGACGCTCGAAGTGCTCCGCGTGTACTTGCGGTCTGGCGTCGGCACCGACCTCGCGGAGAAGGGGCTTTCGCGACTCTTCCTGGCCTCGCTCGGCGGCATGCTGACCGGACTGTGCGGAGGGATCGTCGGATACTGGCTCCTGCGCCTGTCGGCACGACAGCAGCCATCGAATGCCCAGGCACTGAACCTCATTGCCGTCGGCGTCAGCATGACCTGCGTCGGTGTCGGTGAAGCAATCGCCTCCGATGCCGGGCTCGTCGCTGTCACGATCTGCGGACTCATCATGGCGCAGGCGCGCGTGCTCGGTGCGACCGAACTCCGCGCGTTCAAGGAGCTGCTGGCGACGCTGCTCGTCGGGACGTTGTTCATTCTACTTGCGTCTCGTTTCGATGTGGAGCTGTTGAAGACGATCACTTGGAGCGAATTCGCATTCGTCGCCGGCCTGCTCCTCTTCGTGCGCCCGCTCTGCGTGGGGGTCGCGGCCTGGGGCTCACAGCTCACGTGGCGGGAGCGGCTGTTTGCGTCCGTCTTCGCGCCGCGTGGAATCGTGGCGCTCGCAGTCACCGCAATCGCCAGCGAAGAGCTCCGTCTCTTTGTGACGCCGGAACTCGCCGCTTCGAATCCGGCGCTCGCGGCCGTGGTGCGCGATGCAGATCGGCTCGAGCTCGTCATGTTCGTGTCGATTCTTGGCACCGTCATCGCGGCGTCGCTGTTCAGTCCGCTGTTCTCGTACGTGCTGCGTGTTCGCGCCGGCCGCGGCAACGCGGTCGTCATCATCGGTGCGCATCAGCTTGGTATTCAGATGGCGCAAGCACTGAAGGCTCTGGACGTCAACGCGCGACTCGTCGATGCCAACCCCGACCGCGCCGCCGATGCTCGAGCGTCCGGTGTCGATGTGATGGAGGGTGACGCTACTGACACGCGCTGGCTCGACGATGTCGGTAGTCCGCCGGATGCGGGCTGGCTCATCTCGTGGACCGGCAACGACTCCGTCGACTTCGTTGCGGCCCGCTGGGCGGAGGAGCGTTTTGGTCTCGGCCACGCGGCGATCTGGCCCCAGCGTCAGCCGCGGCCGGAGTGGGAAAACTTTGTCGTGGGGTATCCCATCACGCGGAACGACGCGCTCGAGGCAGCGAGCGACGGTGACGTGCGGATCGGCATCAGTTCGGACGCTGAGTGCATGGCACCGCTGCTCGGGTGGATGCTGCACGGAGTGCTGACGCTGGCGATTCCCGGTGTCCGTGTTCCGGAACCAGGTTCGGCTGTCCGCTACTTCGGACTGATGCCAGCATCAGCACCGAGTCCTGCGGCGACAACCGAAGCGCCCACGCGCGTGTGATGACACCATGCTGGCGCGCAGGCGAACCGTCACGGTTCGGCATATTCTCCGCGCATGAACTTCTTGCTGCGACCCGCGGTTGTCGGAAACGAGATCCCTCCAACCGGCCTCGACTACGAGGTCTGGGGAAACTCGCTCTATGCCTGGCTCGTGGTCATCATGGTGGCGGCTCTGGCTGTCCCTGCCATTCTCATCGTCCGCCGCGCGGTGATCGGGTCGCTTCGCCGCCTGAGCGTGCGCACGCCCTCGCGTATCGACAACATCGTTCTCGATGTCATCGAGAGTCTGCGCGTGTGGTGGTTTGTCGCAATAGTTCTCTACATCGCGGGACAGTGGCTGACGATGCCCGACCGTGCTGCGTGGACGCTCAAGCTCATTTTTGTCGTCGCGACGAGCGTGCAGGTCGTGCTCACGAGCCGACTGCTGATCGAGGTCGGCATCAATGCAAGTGTCGCGCGAAGATCGACGATCGACGGGGAGAGCGACGCCGCATTGCGATCGGCGTCGGGCATCATCCGCGCCATCGCGGTGATGGTGGTCAGTGTCCTCGTGTTCCTGCTGGCATTGCAGAACATGGGTGTCGAAGTGACGCCGCTCATCGCGGGGCTGGGCATCGGCGGCATCGCCGTGGCGCTTGCTGCGCAGTCGGTCCTCGCGGACCTGTTCGGGTCGCTAACGATTCTGCTCGACAAGCCGTTTCTGGTGGGCGATTTCATCGTGGTCGGCGACCGGCTCGGGACGGTCGAGCACATCGGCATCAAGACAACGCGTCTCCGCGCGCTCTCTGGTGAACAGCTGGTGTTCTCCAACAGCGATCTGCTCAGCTCGCGCATCCAGAACTTCAAGCGCATGCAGGAACGGCGCATCGTGTTCGCCATCGGCGTC
>JAWXBD010000117.1:0-17546 GCA_034439815.1 Phycisphaerae bacterium | reverse complement strand
TGACTTTGGATCGGTGAAGATCACCCTCGCAAGCCCGAACGACATCCGTTCGTGGTCTTTCGGTGAGGTGAAGAAGCCCGAGACCATCAACTACCGAACCTACCGTCCCGAGCGGGACGGCCTGTTCTGCGAACGGATCTTCGGACCCGAGCGGGACTACGAGTGCGCCTGCGGCAAATACAAGGGCACGAAGTTCAAGGGCATCATCTGCGACCGCTGTGGCGTGAAGGTCACGCACAGCCGCGTGCGCCGCAAGCGCATGGGCCACATCAATCTGGCCGCGCCGATCGTGCACATCTGGTTCTTCAAGGCGATGCCGAGCCGTCTCGGCAACCTCCTGGCCATGAAGACGAGCGACCTGGAAAAGATCATCTACTTCCAGGATTACGTCGTCACCGATCCCGGCACCACCGACCTCGAGCACCAGCAGGTGCTCACGGAAGACGAGTACCGCACCGCCTTCGAGAAGTACGGCACGGCGTTCACCGCGATGATGGGCGCCGAGTCCATTCGCGAACTGCTCAATCAGCTCGACCTGACCGCGCTGTCGTTTGAGCTGCGCGACGAACTCGGCACGACCAAGAGCAAGCAGCGGCAGAAGGATCTGTCGAAGCGGCTCAAGATCGTCGAGCAGATCCGCGGTTCGGAGAACGATCCGGCGTGGATGGTCATGGACGTCGTTCCGGTGATCCCGCCGGATCTCCGCCCCCTGGTGCTGCTGGAGAGCGGCAACTTCGCGACGAGCGATCTGAACGATCTCTATCGCCGCATCATCAACCGCAACAACCGCCTCAAGAAGCTGATGGACCTCAACGCCCCCGAGGTCATCATCCGCAACGAGAAGCGCATGCTGCAGCAGGCTGTCGACGCACTGTTCGACAACGGCCGCTGCCGCCGTCCTGTGCTTGGCTCGAGCAACCGGCCGCTCAAGTCGATCACCGACATGATCAAGGGCAAGCAGGGCCGCTTCCGCGAGAACCTGCTCGGCAAGCGCGTCGATTACTCGGCACGTTCCGTGATCGTCGTCGGTCCGGAACTCAAGCTCTGGCAGTGCGGCCTCCCCAAGAAGATCGCGCTCGAGCTGTACCAGCCGTTCATCATCAGGAAGCTCAAGGAGCACGGTCTCGCTGACACCATCAAGAGCGCCAAGCGCATGCTTGAACGGCGCGATCCCGAAGTGTGGGACATCCTCGAGCAGGTGATCCGCAATCACCCGGTCCTGCTCAATCGCGCACCGACCTTGCACCGCATGGGTATTCAGGCGTTCGAGCCGGTGCTCGTCGAAGGCAACGCGATCAAGATTCATCCGCTCGTCTGCACCGGCTACAACGCCGACTTTGACGGCGATCAGATGGCAGTCCACCTGCCGCTGTCGGTCGAGGCGCAAGCCGAGGCGACGGTGCTGATGATGTCCATTCACAACATCTTCAGCCCGGCGAGTTGCAACCCGATCGTCAGCCCGTCGCAGGACATCGTCATGGGCGTGTACTTCTTGACCGTCGGCCATCAGGACAAGCCTGAGACCGACGAAGAGAAGCGCATCGCCAAGACCAAGGTGCGTTCATTCAAGGATTACGAAGAAGCGCTGCTCGCATTCGGGCTCCCGCACGGCGATTCGCGCCGCATTTCGTTCCATGACTGGATCGATGTGCGCGTCGAGCGCTTCGCGGAAGTTGTCGACGACCAGAAGAAGCCCACGGTTCGGATGCCCGACAACCGGCGCATTCAGACCACGATAGGCCGGCTGATCTTCAACGAGATTCTTCCGGACGGCATGCCGTACTACAACTGCGCACTCGGCAAGAAGGGCGCGGCCCGCGTCATCGACGACACCTATGCCCGCATGGGCAAGTCGGCGACGATTGACCTGCTCGACCGCATGAAGGAAGTCGGCTTCCGTTACTCGACGGTGTCCGGACTTTCCTTCGCCATCACCGATCTCCGCGTGCCCGCCGACAAGCAGCGGCTGCTCGGCGAAACGCAGAAGAAGGTCGACCGGGTCGAGAAGGCGTATCACGCCGGTGCCATCACCGAACGTGAACGGCACAATCAGCTCCTCGATCTCTGGCAGCACTGCCGGACGGAGATCACGGCGAAGCTGGTGGAGACGCTGCGCACCGATCGCCGCGATCCGGTGAGCGGCGGCGAAGTCGACATCATCACGCGGGCAGGCATGAAGTACCTGAACCCGGTGTACCTGTTCAGCGATTCAGGCGCCCGTGGCAACACGAGCCAGATGCAGCAGCTCGCGGGCATGCGCGGCCTCATGGCCAAGCCCAGCGGCGAAATCATCGAAACGCCCATCCGCTCGAACTTCCGTGAAGGCCTGAGCGTGCTTGAGTACTTCAGCTCGACGCACGGTGCACGCAAAGGTCTCGCCGATACAGCGCTCAAGACAGCCGACTCCGGCTACCTCACGCGCAAGCTGTGCGACGTGGCGCAGTCCGTCGTCGTCATCGAGCACGACTGCGAGACACCGCACGGCGTGCCGAAGCGGGCGCTCTATAAGGGTGAAGAGGTCGATGTGCCTCTGCGCGAGGCGATTCGCGGGCGCACGAGCCGGCAGACGATCATCGATCCGATCACGGATCGTGTCATCGTGCAGGAGAACCAGCTCGTCACCGACTCCATCGCACTCGAGATCGAGCGGCTCCGCATCGACTCGGTGCAGGTCCGCAGCGCGCTCACCTGCGACACCAAGCGCGGCATCTGTGCCCGCTGCTACGGCATGGATCTTTCGACGGGCAAGCTCGTCGAGGTCGGTATGGCCGTCGGCATCATCGCGGCGCAGTCGATCGGTGAACCGGGTACGCAGCTCACGATGCGCACCTTCCACACCGGCGGTGTCGCAGCGAGTGCGACCACGGAGAACAACCACAAGGCGCTCAACAGCGGCCGTGTGGTCCTGCGTGACTGCAACGAAGTCGAGGTCGAGTCGACCGAAGGCGGACCGGCCATGGTCGCCCTCAAGCGCAACGGCGAAGTGCTGGTCTTCGACGCCAAGGACCGCGAGCTCGAGAAGTACAAGGTCCCCTACGGCGCCATTCTCCGCGTCAAGACGAACGAGCAGATCAAGAAGGGCCAGGTGCTCGTCGAATGGCAGCCGCACGCCACGCCGATTCTTGCCGAGAAGAGCGGCACGATCCGCTTCAAGGATCTCGTTGAGGACATCACGTTCCGCATCGAGAAGAAGAAGGGCGGCGGCGAGGGCGCCGGCAAGGAGATGATCGTCGTCGAGCACACTGGTGAAAAGCATCCGCAGATCACCATCGAAGACGCGAACGGCAGCATTCTCGACTTCCACCATCTGCCTGCGAAGGCTCGCATCGAAGTGCGGGACGGGCAGTCGATCAAGATGGGCGAGATGCTCGCACGCCAGCCGAAGGACACGGCCAAGTCCGCCGACATCGTCGGTGGTCTGCCGCGCGTCACAGAAATCTTCGAAGCCCGCATCCCGAAGGACCCCGCGGTCATGGCCGAGATCGGCGGCCTCGTCGAGCTCCACAGCGACAAGCGCAAGGGCAAGATGACGATCCGCGTCATCAGCGAATCAGGTCTCGAACACGATCACCACGTGCCGCAGGGCAAGCATCTGCTCGTGCACACCGGCGACCGCGTCGACGCCGGCGATCCGCTCACCGAAGGTCCGATGGTGCCCGCAGACATTCTGCGCATCAAGGGTGAAGAGCCGCTGTACATCTACATGCTGGATGAAGTCCAGAACGTGTACCGCGCTCAGGGTGTGCCGATTTCCGACAAGCACATCGAAGTCATCCTGCGGCAGATGCTCTCGAAGGTGCGCGTGACGAGCCCGGGCGACACCGAGCTCCTTCCCAACGACGTCGTCGACAAGTTTGTCTTCCGCGAGATGAACGAAAGCGTGACGCGAAAGTTCCGCGTCGAGGAACCGGGCGACACAGGTCTCACGACCGGTGCGCTCATCGACCGCGACGAGGTGAAGGAGAAGAACGCGCTCGCCGAGGCCGAGGGCAAGAAGTCCGCGAAGACCAAGAAGGGCAAGCCGGCCAGCGGCAAGACGCTGCTGCTCGGCATCACGAAGGCCTCGCTGCAGGCCGAGTCGTTCCTCTCGGGTGCAAGCTTCCAGGAGACCACGAAGGTCTTGACCGAAGCCGCGCTCCGTGGTGCGGTCGACAAGCTGCAGGGTCTGAAGGAAAACGTTCTTCTCGGCCATCTCATCCCGGCCGGTACCGGCTTCGAGCCGTATGCCAAGCTCACGATCCGCAAGCTCGTCGACGAGCCCGAGGGATACGAGGGCGAAGCCGAGATGCTGGCCGAAGCCGCCGAAGAAGCCGAGGCGCTCGGTGCGGAGCGATACGACCCGACAGCGCCGCGCATCGCGACATCCGTCGGCGCCCGCAGTGAAGGCGACGACGCATCGGCCACCGAGAGCGAGGGTGGTCTCGCGACGGCATCGGGCACGCAGGTGCTCGCGGAAGAGGCGCCGATGGACGACGCCGCTGCAGAGATCATCGAGGAGTCGAACGGGCAGTGATGTCGATTGATAGACGATGAATGAACATGCGGGGCGACCGATCGCGGTCGCCCCGCTTTCGTTCCCGCGTCGCCAGCTTCCTATTACAGTTTCCTTCTTGCAGTTTCCGTTCACCCACATTGCACTGCGAATTCCTTTTACGAAAGCGGTCCTCTTCATGCCTGCGCTGACTTCGGCGCGATTGCGCTTGCTTCTCCTGGTGCTTGTCGTCCTGCCGCTGTGTGCGCAGCGTTCGCTTGGTCACTCGTCGCCGGCTCAGGACGGCAAGGCCGCGCTCGAGCAGGCGAATCTTGATTTCCGCGAAGTGGTCCGCGCGGCGAAGTCCAAGGTGTTTCCGGCTGTCGTGTACATCAAGTGCCTGCGGCAGAGCATGGAATCGGGCCGCGCCCGCACCGAAGAAGTCGGCGGTTCCGGTGTGGTCATCAGCGAACAGGGCGAGCTGCTCACGAACTGGCACGTGGTCGACCGCGCGGTCGAGATCCGCTGCCTGCTGTCCGACGGCCGTGCGTTCAAGGCGGAACTGATCGCGAGCGATCAGGATCTTGACCTCGCACTCGTGCGTCTCCATCTCGACGGCAAGCACGAACCGATTCCCGTCGCCGACATCGGACCCTCGCGCGAGCTCGAAGAGGGCGACTTCGTGATGGCGATGGGCGCGCCGTGGGGACTCAACCGTTCCGTCTCGGTCGGCATCGTCAGCTGCACGCGCCGCTTTCTTCCCGACTCGAGCGAATACTCGCTCTGGCTGCAGACTGACGCTTCGATCTCGCCCGGCAACAGCGGCGGCCCGCTTGTCGACACCAAGGGACGCGTCGTCGGCATCAATACGCTCGCGCGGATGGCCGGCGGCGACATGGGTTTCTCGATCCCGTCGGACACCATCTGTGAAGTCATCGACCGCATGCGTTCCGAGAAGGAAGTCGGCTGGTCGTGGTCCGGGATTTCGCTCCAGCCGCTTCGTGACTTCGACCGCGACGTGTACTTCGAAGGCGCCACCGGCGTCATCGTTGCCGGCGTCGAAGCGGGGAGCCCGGCGGAAACCGCTGGCCTGCGCAGCCGTGACCGCGTGCTCAAGCTCGACGGCAACTTTACGAACGGACTCACGAGCGAAGAGCTGCCCGAGATCCGCCGCCGGTTCGCGTTGCTCCCCTCCGACAAGCCGGTCGAGCTGGTCATCGAACGCAGCACCGGAGGACAGGCGGAGCAGCTCACACTCTCCGTCACGCCGACCCGCAAGGGACGCGTGCAGGGCGAAGAGGCCGACTGTCCGCGCTGGGGCCTGACCGCGAAGGCGATCAACCGGTTCGAGAACGCGGAACTGCACCGCCAGCGCCCCGAAGGCGTGTTCATCTTCGGCGTGCGGGAGCCCGGCAACGCGTCCGCCTCCGGCCTCTATCGCAATGACATATTGCTCGAGATCGACGGCCAGACGCTCACCACGCTCGATGATGTGAAGGCGGCCCACGAGCGAACCCTCGCCAACCTCGCCACGAAGAAGCGCCTCCTTGTGAAGCTGATCCGCGCGGGTCAGATGCGCCAGCTCATTCTCGATATCTCGCGCGACTACGAGCGCGAATAACGAATATCTCTCTCGCCTCTCTCTTTCAGCAGGCAACGAACCATGCGATATCTCGGAATGCTTCTGGCGTTCATGTTCATGAGCACGTCGCTTCTCTTCGGCGATCCGGCCGCGATTCCGCAGGCCGCGACTGGTGCTGCGGCGAAGGACACGCCGGCTGTCGATCGCCAGGCCATTGCCGACGCGCTTCGTCCGAGCCTCGTGATCGTCGAGATCCGGCTGAAGGAAGATCGTGGCACGCTGCCGCAGGGCTTCATCCGAGGTCGCAGCGGGTTCTCCGGATACTTCGCGCGATACATCGAAGAGGAGCGGCCGCTTGAGCTGCCGGGTTACCTCGTCGCGCCCCAGAGCGTGATCGTCACCGACCCCGAGCTGCCGGCGCGTTTCATCTCCTCCATCAAGGTGCGCAGCCTCGCCGGCACTCCATCAGACGCCCGAGTGGACGCGACGCCGAGCCAGTGGCTCACTGAAGACCGCGGCATGGTACTGACGCTCGCTGCGTCGCTACCCGCGCCCGCGAAGCCGCTGACGTTTTTGGCCGATGGAGCGAAGCCCGCGCCGCCACTCTCGGCCGTGCAGACCGGCGACTCCGGAGGCCTGTGGGCGCTGCGCGTCACGACGTTCGAGGAACGCTTCGCACTTGAGTTCGCGGGCCCGGGCCCGATTCCCATCGCGGGCTCGACTGGTGATGCGATCATCGTCGACTCGACCGGCGCCGTCGTGCGCGCGGAGCTGAGCGGCCGCCGGCTCGCCAGCAGCACGCTGTCGCCGAATCCTGCGGAGTGGCCGCATGTGAGCGCAGCGCAGATGGCCGAAGCGCTGAAGGCGGTCGGGCAGACGATCAATGAATCGATTTTGCGCACGACGCTGCACTTCCGCAGCCCGCGGAAGGGCACTCCGGGATCGCGCGGCATGTTCGGCTCGGACGACTCGCAGGTCGCGACCGAACTTGAGGCGCTCTCAGTGGTGCTCGCGGACGGGAACATCCTGGTGATCGCATCGATTCCGCCAGCCGTGACGGCCCGGCTGGAGCGCATCGAAGTGACGGACGCGTCGAACACATCGCACGAGGCGGAGTTCGTCGCCACACTCCGCGACTGGGGCGCGTTGATCGCCAAGCCGAAGGATCCGATCAGCACCGGTATCGCACTGTCGACGAGCGATCTGTCCGAGCTGCGCAACCGGCTGCTGCTGGCGTCATCCGTCCGTGTGATCGGCCGCAATCGCGTGAGTGATCCGATGCACCTCCGTTTGGGCGCGTTCGAGCCCGGCTGGAAGGGGATCCGGTTTCCCACTGGCCTGTCCGAGGAGGACACCGCATTCATCTTCGCGCCTGACAACACGCTCGCGGCGCTTCCAATCGCGAAGCGCGAGCAGCCGGGCGGACGTGATCGCTTTCGGGGCGGCCCCGATGGTGGCATCAACGCGACGCCTGCGTCCGTCATCGCGGCGACACTTGCGACACTTGCGACGCTTGACGAGGCGAAGGATCCGACCAACATTCCGCTGACGGAAGATGAGGAGTCGCGGTCAGGCTGGCTCGGCGTCCTCATGCAGCCGCTTGAAGCGGAACTGGCCCGCGCCAACGGAATGGCCGAAGTGTCGCGCGACGGCGAGTTCGGCGGACTCGTCACGTTCGTGTACCCCGACTCCCCTGCCGCCAAGGCGGACATTCAACCCGGTGACATCCTGCTCACTGTCACGACGCCGCGCCGTGATCGACCGATGGAGATTGCTGTAGGTCGTGACGACCTCGGCTACATGGGCGTCTTTCCGTGGGAGCGCCTCGACGAACTCCCCGAGGAGTACTACGACCAGATCCCTGCGCCTTGGCCCCCGATCGGAGACACGCTCAACACGACACTGACGGAACTCGGCATCGGGTCGACGTATTCGCTCGAGTTCGGCCGCGACGGCGAGACCGTTACCAAGGCGCTCACCGTCGAGCAGAGTCCGCCGCACTACGGCAATGCGCCGAAGTTCGAAGCGAAGGCCATGGGCATGACCGTGCGCGATCTGACGCTTGAAGTGCGCCAGTACCTCAACTTGGGGCCGGACGCACCGGGCGTCGTTGTCTCGAAGCTCGAGCCAGGTCAGCGGGCCAGCGTCGCCGGCATGCGACCGTTCGAAATCATCACGCAGGTCGACGACCAGCCGATCACCAACGCCGAAGAGTTCGGCAAGGCGATCGAAGGCAAGACCGACATGAAGTTCGCGGTGAAGCGAGCGCAGAAGGAGCGCGTGGTGAAGGTGTCGGTGGAGAAGGGCGCAGGCGATACAGCTGCGCAGCCGACGGAGAAGCCTGCTGAGTGACGGCTGCCCGCTGATGGAGCCAGCATTTTCGGACCTCACGCGTCGTTCTTTCGCTGCAACGTCATTGAATGGGCTCCGTGAACGTGCGAGCATTGCGCGATGCACATCGCTCGTGGGTTCATCATGGTCGGCGCCACTGGACTCGTCGCAGCAACATCCGCCGCGAGCCCCACAACCCAACTCGTCGGCCACTGGACATTCGATGATGCGCGCGGACAGATCGCGCACGACAGCTCCGGCTACGGCAATCACGGGGCGGTGACAGGAGCGATCTGGACGCGCGGGATCGCGGGTGGCGCGTTGCACTCCGACGGCATTGACGACTTCGTCAACTGCGGCAATGCAGCGGTGCTCAATCCTGTTGCGGCGATCACGGTGTCTGCGTGGTACCGCCCCACCGTTCCATCTCGGCGTCACGGGCGATCTCTACGGATCGCAGCCTGCGAGTTTCGGTTTTCAGGCCGCGAACGGAAGCAGCGGCGGTTCCGCGCAGACGTGGACGGTCGGCGAGTGGCATCTCGTCACCGGAACGTATGACGGCGTTTTCATTCGAACGTATGTCAACGATTGCAGCGGCGGCGTTGACGCGAGTGATCTTGCGGTGCTGCTGGGTGGGTGGGGAGGCGGCTAACGGCAGGCACCGGTTCGCTCGCGCGTGCAGACCGCGCGCCTCGCGGCGACGTGCGCGATCAGCGCGCAAAGTACTCCGACAATGAATGGAATGCCGACCGTCACATGCCATGGATCGATCGCCCAAGGGGCGCGGCTTCGGTCGTATGCCGGCATCGCTGGAAGCGGCGCGGGACCTGACGGCGCGGGAGTAGGCCAGTAGTCCTGCGCAAACATCAAGACTGCCGCGACGAGGTCGTTGAGCGGATTTTGCGACGAGTCAATCGCAAACTCTGCGGTGAGCGCATGAACATCCTCCTCCAGAACGTTCACGCCCGCGAGCGAACGGATGTCGCGCGTCAAGAGCAGCGGCCGCGACTCGATGGCTGACTGGCGATCGGGATCACTGACGGAAGCGCGGTCCGTCGGTGTCTCGCGCTGTGTCGAGATCGAGCCGTCCAACCGGAACTCAAGCGCGATGTCCGAAGGAACCAGCGGCGCTGGCAGCAAGAAGGACGCAGAGGTCTTGACCCTGCTGTTGATGAGATACGTCCAGGAGAAGGGAGAGCTTCGTGATTCGCCGGCGGTGTCGGTGCTAGTGATCACGCGGCTGGCGCTTCCGGACTGCAGCATGGAGACGACAGTGCGCGGCGTCGGAACCACCAGCAGGGCGGCGGTGACGAACGCAACGAGCAGCAGCGCATGCTGAGCAGCGAGGACGCTGCCGACAAGCAGCGGCCGTTCGCGCCCGAGACTTTCCAGCCGCTCCCCGTACGTCCGGACCGTCGAGCTCCGCCGCGCATCGCCGCACTCGGGACATGCGATCTGGCGTTGAATGAGCTGGTGTCCGCACTGGCCGCAGCGGTCCGCACCATACCGCCTACGCGCGACACTCCACAAAGCGATCAGCAGCGCCGATATCGGGGTGGCCAGCCCGATGGACAACGAGAGCAGTGTTGCAAGCGAGATGGCCTTCGGATCTGGCAACGCGCGAAACAGCACGAGCGGAATGCCGCCCACAACAAGGCACCAACACACCGCGACAAGCTACGGCGGCAGAATCCTGTCGCCGGGTCCGCCCCTCCGCACACGACCAATCCACCACGACACGACGAACAGAACGAGCGCGAACGCTGCTGTGGGTGCGTACCACCACATGAACTCAGGGTAGCAAGTCCGGATCGTCGTGGCGGCTGCGGACCGCGATGGCAATTCGGCGCCAACAGCACCGGCCGCAACCGCTCGTCACGTAGCACGCACTGCATCGAGAATCGAAGCGCTCACCGGCGCATCCGGTCATCCGGCGGCGATCACATTCGACGGCGCGTGTCTTTAAGACTTTGCATGGAGCCGGGCGCCCAGGGTCGACGCTCGCGAACTCGCTTTGACCCCCGGCTAGAAAATTGCAGCCCGTCGGGCTGAGGGAGCGAGGTGCTCGATCCTGGGCGCGGCCCGCACCGTGAGAAGCGCATGCCGTCGCGCGACCGAAATCCATCATCGTCGGCTCGACCGCACGAGCGCTAGTCGACCGGCGCGTCAATTGCTTCCTGCACGCTCGGGAAGACTTGCAGCATGCCAGTGAGCCGGCATCGCTCTAGAACCTCGCGCACTTCGGCGGTCGGATTCGCGAGGCGCACTCGTCCGCCCCAACGGCGCAGTCCGTGATGCAGGCGAACGAGTTGTCCCAAGGCAAGGCTGGCGATCATGTCGAGCTGCGCGAAATCGATCACAATCAGCCTTTGATGATGACCCGAAGTCAGGCGCGTCACTTCGCGCTCGATTGTGCTCTCTGCACCAAGGTCCGCCAATCCGATGAAGCGAACCACCGTGGCCTCCTCCGACTCGCCCACCTCAACCGAAAACGACGCCATGAAAGCTCCTTCGAGAACAATGCCGAACGATGCGCAACTGCCGCTGCGCGGGCCATCGCAGCCGAAGATAGCAGCGGCGCCCCGAGCCGCGCGGCGAACAGCGTCGTAACAGTTCGTACACAGCGGTCTTAACGCAAATCGAACATGATCAGCGCGCGCCGATCACTCCGGCGCTCTTGCGTCATCTGCGCTTCACTCCTTTGGCCGTTGATCATGCCATGCCAAAAGTTTGCAGCGACAGTTTCGCCGCCTCTTGGAGGACACACAAGCTCGGCCCCCCAAGCTCGGCCCCCGCCGAGGACGCCCGCCGCGCACTGGCCAGTCGGACCTGCACGGCGGCGGCGACGAGGCGCTGAATGAAACTGCTCGCTCATGCCGTCCTCGTCCCATACGTGATCGAACGCCTGTGGTCTGTATGTTCCGCAACGTGTGTGTTCCGTTTGTTTCCCGAATGTTTCCGCACCGGCTATGAGGGACTATGAGGCGCATCAGTGGTCTCTGCGTTCGTGCAGCGGCGACTCGATCACGACAGGCTCACTCGGGGTGCGAACGCGATCGTTGCACGGATCCGCCCCATAGCGCGACTCACGTCCGCCTCGTAACGTCTGCGTTTGCCGATGCAGTGGTGCGTGTCGCCGTCGCGATGGCTCATTGCTCACTGGAAAGGGACGCGGAAAATGAATCAGCAAACTCGAAACGTTCGGGGCGCGCTGCTGCGCGCAGGAACCGTCGCGGTCGCCGTCACCATGGGCCCAATCGCCTACGCCGGCACCGACGATCATCTCTTCGTCGCGCCCGGCTACACACTTGTTCCGCTTGTGGGAGGCTTCGACTACCCGACCAGCCTCGTCACCGACGGCACGATGATGTGGGTGGCCGAAGCAGGTCATCTCCCGACGAACCCGCCGAAGGTGAAGGCCGTTGCGAACGACCTCACCGTCACCACCATTCTCAGCGTCACCGACCTTCCGCAAGGGACCTTGATGGGACCCCTGAACGATTTGGCGTTCCGCGACGGATGGCTGTGGCTTTCGCACCGCCAAGTCGGCGCCAACGGCTGGGCGGTCGGCGCCATTTCGAAGTTCCAACCGAGCAATCCCGCAGGCACGTTCACGACGGTGATCACGGGCCTCCCGTCGTCCGGTGATCACCACAGCAATCAGATTGTCTTTGGCACGGACGGCCGCGGGTACTTCTCGCAGGGGTCCGTGACGAACTCGTCGGTGGTCGGTGCCGACAACTGGATCGTCGAAGGCTGGCTCGAGCTCTACCCGGCGTTTCATGATTTTCCGCCCGTCGCGATCACGTTGAACGGGACGAGCTTTCAAACGGTTGAGCCCTTCCCGCTCGATCCCACCGCAACGCTGATCACCGCGCCGTATCGACCGTTCGGAAGCGGCCCCGTTGCGCCCGGCACGATACTGCCCGCCGCGACACCATCGACGCCGCAGGAAGGAATCATCGCGGGCGGAGGCTCGGTGTATTCGTTCGACCCCGACGCGTCCGATGTCATGGCCTCGCTCACGCTCGAAGCGTGGGGACTCCGCAATCCGTACGGCATCGGTTTCGATCCTTCGGATGCGACGACGCTCTTCGTGAGCAACAACGGTTCAGACATCCGCTCGGCGATGATCGACGGCACGCTGAAGCCGGTCGGATCGCGTTCGATCGCCGAGGACTACGACGACGTGTTCGTCATGACGGTTGGCGGCGCGGTCGAATTCTTCGGTTGGCCCGACTTCTTCCACGATGAGGCCACGGGCGGCGTCGCGAGCGTGACCGAACCGATCTTCTGCGCTGCACCGGCGATCCTGCCGATTCAATGCCCGCAGCCGGTGCTCGACACGACAGGACTCGCGGTCGAGCCGGCGTTCACTGAGGTCGCCAATCACCCGTCGCTCACGAAGTTCGATTTCTCGGAAAGCGAAACCTTCGGATTCATGGGCGACCTTTTCCTTGCCGAGAACGGCTCGTTCAACCCGGCCACCGGTGCCGTCGACGAGCACACCGGCCATCGCGTGCATCGCATCGATCGAAACTCCGGTGAGGTGCATGAGTTCATCGCGAACATGGGCAGCACGCCGGACGAGATCTTCAATCCCGCGATCATCGTCGCGCCGCTTGACGTCGTCTTTCACGGTGACGCGATGCTCGTCGTTGATCTCGGAATCTTTCAGCCCGCGCTCATGCTCACGGGACCCGGCACCGGCAAGATCTGGAAGGTGCAGAAGGTTGCCGGCAGCCTGAATGACGATGGAAAGATCGACGGCAAGGACCTCTCGATCTTGCTCGGCGAATGGGGTGCTCGCAAAGGTGGGAGCATCGCTGATCTGAACGGCGACTCGGCGGTCGACACCGCGGACCTCAACATTCTCCTTGGCAACTGGACGTCGTGATCGCGCGAACATAGCGCAACGTCACGGACTCGGACAACAACAACGCCGCCCTCAGTCGAGGACGGTGTTGCCAAACGCGATCGCGCTGCTATCCTCCACGCCAATGACCTCGCTCACCCGCATCCATCATCGCCATCACCATGCTCACAGCATGGCCGGCTGATGGTGCGCTGCGGATAGTTCCAGCCAATCCATCGACGCCGGCCCCAGTGCCGGCGTCGTGTGCTTTTTGGAGCGCTCGGCGGTGGCCGGGTCCGGCATGGGAGCCACCATGCCGATCGAATCTGCCAAGCAAGCCCCGGGCAACGGCCCACTCGAACTCGCGCTGCCCAAGGGCAGGATGCAGGAGAGCGTCTTCACGCTGCTCGCTGACGCGGGCATTCAGGTGCGTGCGGGGAGTCGCGGGTATCGACCGTCCGTATCCATTCCGGGGATCGCGGCGAAGATTCTCAAGCCGCAGAATGTGGTTGAGATGCTCGCATCGGGCACCCGTGACGTGGGATTCGCCGGTGCAGACTGGGTGCGGGAGTTGGACGCCGACCTGGTTGAAGTTCTCGACACGGGGCTGGATGCGGTGCGACTGGTGGCGGCGGCCCCAGCCGGGCTGCTGACCGATGGACGGCTGCCGCGCCGCCCGCTGGTGATCGCTTCGGAATACGAGGCCATCACGCGAGCATGGATGGTCACGGCGAACATCGAGGCACGATTCGTCCGGTCCTATGGCGCAACTGAGGTGTTCCCGCCGGAGGACGCAGACTGCGTCGTCGACATCGCCGCCTCAGGCGACACGCTCAGGGCGAACGGACTGGTCGTTTTCGCCGAAATCATGTCGTCGTCGACACGGCTGTACGCGAGCCGCCGGGGATACGAAGACCCTCCCACACGCTCGGCGATCGACCGACTCGTGATGCTCCTTCGCTCGGTGCTCGAAGCGCGCGAGCGCGTCATGCTCGAAGTGAACGTCGGCCCTGGATCGCTTGAGGCCGTGGTCTCGGTCCTACCGTGCATGCGCGAGCCGACGATCTCGCCCTTGCACGGTGCAACCGGTTTCGCGGTCAAGGCGGCGGTGCCGCGGAAGCAGTTGCCGCTGCTCATCCCGGAGATCAAGGCCCGAGGCGGCACAGACATCGTCGTGAGCCAACTTACGCAGATCATCCCATGACCAACACCCGGGACATCGCGCCCGTGACCGGCACGCGCGGATCGGTACGGCTCAGCCGCCGTGCGACCGACGTGATTGCCTATTCGCCACCCGTGTCGGGACGGCCGATCGACCTGTTCCTCGATGCGAACGAAGGCCCGCGGTGGGGATTGGAAGGGCCGGAGCCGGAGCTCGATCAGCTTGCCCGGCTCGGCCCGGATCTTGCCCGCAGATATCCGAGCACCGCCCCACTCGAACGGACACTGGCCGCGCGAATGCAAGTGGACCCTGCGTGTGTGCTCGTGACGGCCGGTGGGGACGACGCGATCGACCGTGCCTGCCGGGCGTGCCTGGAGCCCGGCCGCACGATCGTTGTGCCGGTACCGACGTTTGAGATGATCGAGCGGAACGCACGCTTGGCGGGGGCGGAAGTTGCCCGTGTGCCGTGGCCCGAGGGCGAGTATCCGATCCAGGCCGTTCTCGGAGTCATCGACGACCGCACTGCCATGATCGCGGTCGTCTCGCCCAACAACCCGACCGGCGCGGTTGCCTCGCGTGTTGATCTGGAAGTGCTGTCGGCGGCGGCGCCTGAAGCGCTCCTTCTTGTGGACCTGGCCTACACGGAGTTCGCCGACGAAGACCTCACGCGGGCGGCCCTTGCCCTGCCGAATGCCGTCGTGGTCCGGACGTTCTCAAAGGCATTTGGACTGGCGGGCTTGCGCGTCGGATATGCGATCGGGCCGCGCCGCGTCATGCAAGCTATGCGGGCCATGGGGTCGCCTTTTCCGGTGTCATCGCTGAGCCTTGCGGTGGCAGCATCCGCACTGGAGCAAGCGCCTGCAAATCTGTCGCGTGTCGTCTCTCGGGTGCGCGAAGAGCGGGGCATACTCGCAGAGACACTCCGTCGGCTCGGTGCGCGCCCGAAGCCCTCGCAGGCCAACTTCGTCCTTGCAGAGTTTGACAGCTCCGAACGAAGCGAGTGGGTCTGGTACGCGCTGGCGGGGCTGGGGATCGGTGTTCGCATGTTTGCTGCGGGCAAGGGGCTGGACTGTTGTCTGCGGATCACGTGCCCGGGCGAGAAGGCCGCATTTGAACGGCTCACTCGGGGGCTGGGGGCGGCGCTTCGACCAGAGGCCGTACTGCTGGACATGGACGGCGTGCTGGCGGACGTGTCCGCGTCGTACAGGCGGGCGATCGTGCTCACCGCCAAGTCCTTCGGTGTTGCCCTGACCGCCGCCGAGATCAGTCGGGCGAAGTCATTGGGCGATGCGAACAACGACTGGGTTCTCACCCACCGACTTGTGGCGGCGCGCGGCGTGAGCATCTCTCTCGCAGATATCACGGCGCGATTCGAGTCCATCTACCAGGGAACGTCGGATCAGCTCGGGCTGCGAGAGTCCGAAACGCTGATTCCGGATCGGGCGATTCTGGCCCGGCTCGCAGCGCGAAGCGGGTTACGGCTGGGAATTGTCACCGGACGGCCACGGACCGACTGCGAGCGATTCCTTCGGCGCTTCGGGATCGCGGACCTCTTCCAGGTCCTCGTGTGCATGGAAGACGCCGCCGCCAAGCCAAGTCCCGCGCCTGTTCGCCTCGCCCTTGACCTGCTTGACGTGCGCTCCGCGTGGCTCATTGGCGACACCCCCGACGACATCGTTGCGGCGCGCGGCGCGGCGGTGGTGCCGCTGGGGATACCCGCACCCGGCGACACCGGCGATGCCGCCATCACCCTGACCTCGGCCGGCGCCGCGATCGTCCTCACCTCTCTCGCCCAACTGGAGACGTTGCTTCCATGAATCCTCGCACCGCCGAACTTCAGCGCAAGACCAACGAGACGGACATCACGGTCTCCATCAACATCGACGGCGACGGGAACGCCAACATCCGCACCGGCATCGGATTCCTCGACCACCTGCTCACGGCACTCGGCCGCCACGCCCGCGTGGACATCACGCTCGTGTGCCGCGGAGACCTTGTTGTGGACGACCATCACACGGCCGAGGACTGCGCGCTCGCGCTGGGCGCCGCGATCGACAAGGCACTGGGCGAGCGCCGCGGCTTCGCCCGCTTTGGAAGTGCGTATGCCCCACTTGATGAGTCTCTCGCTCGGGCCGTTGTAGACATCTCGGGTCGCCCGTGCGCCGTGGTCGAACTGGGCCTGACGCGCGACGCGATCGGCGGACTGGCCTGCGAGAACATCGGACACTTCATCGCCTCGTTCGCAACTGCTTTGCGGGCCGCGATCCATGTGGACGTGCTCCGAGGCAACAACGACCATCATCGGGCCGAGGCTGCATTCAAGTCGCTTGCACTCGCCCTGCGCGCGGCACTCGCGCAGACCGACGAGTCGGTCGTGCCGAGCACCAAGGGGGTTCTGTGAGCGCCACTCCGCCTGAGATCGTCATTGCGCGCACTGGGTGCGCCAACCTGGCATCTGTGGCGGCCGCATTTGCTCGTCTCGGGGTTCCGACACGGCTGAGCGACCGACCCGATGAGATCGTCGCTGCTACCGGAGTGGTCCTGCCGGGCGTGGGCAACTTCGGCCCTGCGATGACATTGCTGCGCGAGCGGGGCCTCGATGTTGCCATTCTTGAACGCACAAGGCGCGACCGGCCGCTCCTGGCGATTTGTTTAGGTATGCAGATGCTCTGCGATCACAGCGAAGAGTCTCCCGGTGTGCCTGGCTTGGGCGTGATCCGGGGGCGAGTGTGTCGATTTGCGCCCGGGCTTCGAGTGCCGCAGATGGGGTGGAACCGGATTGCTCCGAATGAGTCGTCGCTGATGATCGAGCCCGCCAGCGTGTACTTCGCCAACTCGTTCCGGCTGGGCGCGATCCCCCAGGGATGGGGCGGAGCGATTGGCGAGTACGGCGGGCCGTTCGCCGCCGCCATCGAGCGCGGACCAGTGCTGGCCTGCCAGTTTCATCCGGAACTCTCGGGCGCAGCGGGACTGCGTCTGCTCAAGCGATGGGTGGTGACGGCGGTGTGCGGGGAGGCGTTGCCATGCTGAGCCGCCGGATCATTCCCTGCCTGGATGTGCGCGATGGCCGCGTCGTGAAGGGCGTGCGTTTTCAGGGGCTGCGAGACTCGGGCGATCCCGCCGAACTCGCTGCCCGCTATGAGTC